>JBJTFE010000102.1:0-2129 GCA_046093265.1 Phenylobacterium sp.
GCGTGCGTGGCGGCGGTGGACTGCTCGACCATGGCCGCGTTCTGCTGAACCACCTGGTCCATCTGGTTGACGGCCGTGTTGACCTCCGCCAGGCCCGTAGCCTGCTCCTGAGCCGAGGCGGCGATCTCTGAAATCAGCGCATCGATGTCAGCGACCTGAGCCACGATCTTGTCGAGAGTCCGGCCGGTTTCACCCACCAGCTCGACGCCCTGCCCGACCTGCTGGCTGGATGCAGAGATCAAGGACTTGATCTCCTTGGCCGCCTGAGCTGAACGCTGGGCCAGGGCGCGGACCTCCTGGGCGACCACCGCGAAGCCACGACCTGCGTCGCCGGCCCGCGCGGCCTCCACACCGGCGTTGAGCGCCAGCAGATTGGTCTGGAAGGCGATCTCGTCGATCACGCCGATGATCTGGCTGATCTCCTGGGAAGAGGTCTTGATGTCGCCCATGGCCTGCACGGCCTGAGCCACCACCTCGCCGGAGCGGACAGCTTCGGACTTCGCCAGAGCCACGGTTTCACTCGCCCGACGGGCGCCTGCCGCCGTTGTCTTGACCGTCGCCGTGATCTCGTCGAGGGCGGCGGCGGTCTCCTCCAGGCTTGCAGCCTGCTGCTCGGTGCGGCGCGACAGATCATCCGAAGCATGGGCGATCTCGTCCGATCCGGTGCGGATGGCGTCAGAGCCGGTCCGAACCTGACCCAGCGTTTCGGCAAGCGAGGCGACCGCGGCGTTGAAGTCGGTCCGCAGCTGCTCGTAGTCGCCCGGGAAGGTCTCCTTAATCTGGGACTCAAGATTGCCGTCAGAGAGGCTGCTCAAGGCGCTGGCCAGCGAGGTCACGACCGCGGCCTGCTCCTGTGCACGCTGAGCCCGCTCAGCCTCAGCCGCTAACCGCGCGGTCTCGGCCTCGGTGATGTCGTTGGCGTACTTCACCACACGGTAGGGCTTGCCGCTCTGGTCGAAGAGGGGCGTGTAGGACGCCTGGATGACCACCTTGCGGCCTCCTTTGCCGACGTGGCTGAAGACGTCGGCAATCGCTTCTCCCGACCGCAACCTCTGCCAGAAACTGGAGTACTCCGGCGAACGCGCGGTCGCGGCGTCGACAAACATTACATGCTTGTTGCCCACGATTTCGCCCGACGAGTACCCCATGATGTTGAGGAAGTTGTCGTTGGCGTCGAGAATCGTACCGTCCAGTTCGAATTCGACGCGGGCCTGGGTCTTGTCCATGGCGGCCGCCATGGCCTTCAGGTCGAAGATCGACTTCGCATCCGCCTCTTCCCGCTTGCGAAGCCCGCGCGCCACGGTAACGGCGATCCAGGTCGCCAGGGCGAGAATGGCGAAGACAACGGCCATATGTATGACCAGAGTGCTGTAGATGCCCTTGATCCGCTGATCGAGCAGACGCCCAAGTTCGGTAGAGTTCGCCGACCAGACGGCGTTGACCTCGGAGACCAGCGCGGTGTGGGCTGCGCCCGCATCAGCCGGGGCCCCGGCGATTGCGAGTTCGCCCTGGCGCATCAACGCCTGGGTCGCAGCCTTGAGACGCGCGTTATAGCTCTGCAGCTTGGCGCGGGTCTCCCCGGCGGGGTTCGCCGCCATCGCCGCTTCCATGGAAACGTGAGCATCCTCGCTCGCCGCCCTGAACTGCTCAAGGGAAGCCGCGATCGCGGCAACGCCGGCGCCCGAACTGATCTTCCCGTGCAGGTCCGCCGCCGAGGTCAGGACGTTCGGCAGAGACACCGTCAGGTCATGCATGACGTAGAAGCTGTCGAGATCCGGGTCGAGGGTGAGATTTGAACCGTCGGCGACAGCCTTGATAAGCGTGGACACGGCTTCCAGCCTGTCTTCCCCGGCGCCTGCTGACTGGAGCGCCGCCACCGCGCGCTCCGCTCCGAAGTCCTTGGCGCCGCTCATCATGGAGCTGTCGACTTGACGCGCGGGCATACCCGTGTTGACGCCCGCCTGTGCGCTTTCGACCATCACCGGCCAGACCTGTTCCAGGTAGACCCGTCCGCGCTCTTCCTTCGTCGAGAAACTGATCTGCTGCCATCGGTCGAGAACGATGATGGTCATGGCGATCACAACCGGCACGACGAATATCCCGCCGACTAAAGCAATTCTCGCCATGAT
>JBJTFE010000103.1:0-4720 GCA_046093265.1 Phenylobacterium sp.
GGCTCCGGCGCCGACGTGCTGTCCGGGGAGGACATCACCCTCGTGATCGGGTGGACCGAGGTGGTCGTCGCGGGCCGCCGGACCCGCGCCGTCACCGTCAACGGACGCTTCCCCGCCCCCCTGATCCGCCTTCGGGAAGGCCAGGACGTGCGCCTGCGTCTGGTCAACACCCTCGACGAGGACACTTCCATCCACTGGCACGGCCTGCTGCTGCCCTGGACGATGGACGGGGTCCCCGGGATCAGCTTTCCCGGCGTCCCGCCCGGCGGGACCTTCACAGCGGCCTTCCGGGTGCG
Organism: Phenylobacterium sp.; assembly: GCA_046093265.1. Taxonomy (GTDB): domain Bacteria; phylum Pseudomonadota; class Alphaproteobacteria; order Caulobacterales; family Caulobacteraceae; genus Phenylobacterium. The sequence continues at coordinate 297 of JBJTFE010000103.1, forward strand.
CCAGGCCGGGACCTACTGGTACCACGGCCACTCCAACATGCAGGAGGCCCTCGGCCTCTTTGGCCCCCTGGTCATCGATCCGGCCGGTCCGGAGGCCGCGCCCTACGACCGCGAGCATGTCCTCATGCTCTCGGACTGGAGCTTCACCCATCCGCATGAGGTCTTCCGGAAGCTGAAGCAGAGGCCGGACTACTACAATCCCGCCCGCCCGACCCTGTCGGGTCTCCTCGCCGGCAAGCCCCCCTCCGGCGCGGACCGGCGCATGTGGTCGGCCATGCGGATGGACCCGGCGGACATAGCCGACGTGGCGGCCCCGGGCTGGCGCCAGCTGGTCAACGGCTGCGACACGGCGGCCAACTGGACCGGTCTCTTCACCCCGGGCGAGAGGGTGCGGCTGAGGATCATCAACGCCTCGGCCATGACCAACTTCAACTTCCGGATCCCGGGCCTGCCCATGACCGTGGTCCAGGCCGACGGGCAGGACGTCGAGGCCGTGGAGACCGACGAGTTCCAGGTGGCCATCGCCGAGACCTACGACGTGATCGTGCAGCCGGGCGGGGACCAGGCCTACGCCCTGGTCGCCGAGGCCCTCGACCGGTCCGGCCTGGCCCGCGCCACCCTGGCGCCCCGGCCCGGCCTCGCCGCGCCCGTCCCGGACCTGAGGCCGAGGCCGATCCTGACCCTGCGCGACATGGGCATGCCCGACCATGGCCCCGGGGGAATGGATCACTCCGCCCACGGACCGCCGCCCGGCGAGCCCCGCAACCCCGGCTCCACCGGTGCGGCGCCCTCCGCCGCCGACCGGACAGGAGACCGGCCGACGGGTCTGGAAAAGGTCCCGCACCGGGTGCTGACCTACCGGCAGCTGAAATCCCTCAAGGCTGAGCCCGCCCCACGGCGACCGGAGCGGCGGCTCGACATCCACCTGACGGGAAACATGGAGCGCTACATGTGGTCCTTCGACGGGGTGAAGATGTCGGAGCGGCCCGAACCCCTTGTCTTCCGCCAGGACGAGCGGGTGCGCGTGCGGCTGATCAACGACACCATGATGCCCCACCCCATCCACCTGCACGGCCACTTCTTTGAATTGGTGACCGGCCAGCCGGGGCGGCATCCCCGCAAGCACACGGTCAACGTCCTGCCCGGCGGGGTGGTCACCTTCGACCTCACGGCGGACGAGCCCGGCGACTGGGCCTTCCACTGTCACATGATGATGCACATGCACGCCGGCATGTTCCGGAAGGTGTCGGTTCGGCCCGGGGCGGCGCCTTGAGGCTGCGGGGCCCATGCGCGGGGGTCCTGGCGGCCCTGGCCCTGGCCCTCCCGGCGGGTGCGCAGGAGCATGCGGGCCATGGGGCCGGCGCGGGCGGCGACATGGCCAGGGCCCAAGAGGCCCTCTACCTCGAGAACGGCGGGCAGAGGCTGAGCGGGATGCGCCTGGACCTGGCCGAGGGCGGCGCGGGCGCCCCCGGGGGCGACTGGCGGGTCGAGGGTTCGGCCTGGACCGGGGGCGACATCGACCGGGCGCGCCTGAAGGTGCGCGCCGAAGGCGACGCCGCTGAGGTGGAGCTGGCCTGGGTCCACGCCTTCGACCCCTGGTGGAACCTTCAGGCCGGGGTCGGCAAGGACGTCTCCGGCGACGGCGACGCCTACCTGATGGCCGGCGTCGAGGGCCTCGCGCCCTACTGGATCCACGCCTCGGGAGAACTCAGGCTGTCGGAAAGGGGACGGCTCGGCGCCCACCTGGAGGCGGCGACGGATCAGAGGATCACCCGGCGGCTGATCCTGCAGCCGCGCCTGGAGGCCGGCCTCGGAATCGACGGCGGGCTCGACCTGCATGAGGCCGAGGCGGGCCTGCGCCTCCGCTACGAGATCCGCCCGGAGTTCGCGCCCTACGTCGGATGGGTCTGGAGCCGGCGGCCCGGCGGGGCGCACGGCGAGGCGGCCGAGACCGGCGCGGGGCTGGTGGCCGGGCTGACCGCCTGGTTCTGACCTACTTCCCCCTGAAGACCGGCTTGCGCTTCTCGAAGAAGGCCTGGCGGGCCTCCTTGGCGTCTTCGCTGGCGAAGGCGATGCGGATGTTCGAGACCTCGTAGCGCAGCTGGACCTCCGGGTCCGGGGTCTCGTAGGACTTGACCATGCCGCGCTTGAGCAGGCGCAGGGTGATGGGCGACCAGTCGCACAGGGACTGGCAGTAGGCCCGGAAGCGCTCCTGGAAGTCCGAATCCGCGATGGCCTCGCCGGCCAGGCCCAAGGCGACGGCCTCCTCGCCGGTCACCGTCCGGTTCTCCATCATGAAGCGCATGGCGCGCTCATAGCCCATGGCCTGGGGCAGGGTGATGGTCAGGCCGGCGTCCGGCGACCCGCCGATCCGGGTGTAGCCGGCCATGAGCCGGGCCGAGTGGGCGACCAGGCGCACGTCGCAGGCCATGGCCAGGCCCAGGCCCGCGCCCACCGCCACGCCGTTGATCCCGCCGACCACGGGCTTGTCGCAGGCCTTGCGCAGGGTCAGGACGAACTGTCCCACCCACCCGATGTCGTCGAGCTGGGCGGCCTGGGGCGACAGGGGCGTGTAGGGCTTGGCGCCCGGCGTCAGGTCGAGGCCCGCGCAGAAGGCGTCTCCCGTCCCTGTCAGCCCGACCACCCAGACATTGTCGTCCGCGGCGGCTTCGCGCACCGCCTCGATCACGCCCCAGGCGAGCTCCAGGGAGATGGCGTTCTTCTTCTCGGGCCGGTTGAGGGTGATGTAGCGGACGTGGCCTTCGTCGCGGACGGTGACGATATCGCTCAAGGGAAAGCTCCGGTTTGAGGGGCGGGGGTCAGTCCCCCAGGGCGCCGTGCTCGATCATGTGGTCGGCGGCGCTGCCCAGCATCTGCATGAACATGTCGTCGCCCCGGGCGGTGCGGGTGACGACCATGGCGGCGAAGAAGGCGGTCAGGAACAGGAGATAGGCGCCCTGGCCGTAGTGGCGGCGCAGGTCGGCCATGCCGTAGCCCGTCACGCCGTGCGCCTTGAGGGTGTCGAGGTAGAGGGTGAGGAGCTCGTCCTCGTGCGCCCGGCGGACCTCGCCCGGCAGGGCGCCGGCCAGGAAGTAGGCCAGGTCCGTCGGCCCGGCGCCGTAGGCGAAGGACTGCCAGTCCAGGACGGTCACCGGATAGCCTCCGGCCACGGTGGCGAACATCATGTTGTCGGGACGAAAATCGTTATGGGTCAGGCAGCGGGGGCCGTCATGCCTCTGACCCAGCCAGGAATAGCGGGTGGAGACCCAGTCCCCAACCTCGATCCACTCCGGCTTCAGCCGTTCGGCGTAGCGGTCCTTGAAGCCCATCCAGAGCATGGCCACGGCGTCGTCGCTGACCGGGCTGGAAGGCGCGGCCTTCGATCCGGAGACCCAGGGCAGGTCGTCGAGGCCGTCATCGCCCCAGTGGGAGGCGTGCAGCCGCCCCGCCTCCACCGTGACGAGTCGGGCCTGGTCGAGGGTGACCCCGCGCAGCTGGTCGCCCTGCTCGGCGGGCGCCAGGTCCTCCATCATGAGAACGAAGTTGTGGGTCGCCTCGTCCACGTCGGTGAACCAGCAGCGGGGCGTATGAACGAGCGCCTTGGGCGCCAGATGCTGGTAGAAGCGCACCTCGCGCAGATAGTTGCCCAGGGCCACGCCGGTCGCGCGGCTCTCCGCCCCGGCCGAGGGGAACTTGCCCACCAGGGAGTCCGGCGCGCCCTCGCCCCGGCGGGCGTAGTCCAGGGGGAAGCGCACGCTGTCGCCGATCTGGCCGGTGCCCACAGAGCGGGCGGTGAAGCTGCGCACCTCGGCGTCGACGCCGCCTTCGGCGAGGACGGCGGTCAGCCAGGCGGCGTCGATATCGCCGGGTTCGCGGATGTCGGGACGGGTCATGTGGCAGCCGGCAAGTTGACGCCATGCCTTAGGAGGGGGTCGCTTCCGACCCGAATCTCACCGGTCATGGCCTTCCCCCCCCTTTCGGATGTCGCGCGGCCATATGAAAGCCGCCCAGGGGCGGGCGCAAGGCCTTCGCCTGGCCGCCGCAGGTCAGGCCTCGCCAGCGAGGGCCAGGCCCAGGTAGTCGAGGGCCAGGACATAGCCCTGCACCCCCAGGCCGGCGATCACCCCGGTGACTCCTGCGCTCATGATGGAGTGGCCGCGCCAGTCGGCCTCCGCCGTGCGCTTGTGGATGTTGGAGATGTGCACCTCCACCACTGGGCCTTCGCACATCTTCAGGGCGTCGAGCACGGGAGCGGAGAAGTGGCTGAAGCCGGCGGGATTGATGACCAGGCCTGCATCCTTCCGGGCGGCCTGGATCCAGTCGATCATCTCGTACTCGCGGTTGGTCTGCCGGAAATCGAGGTGGAAGTCATGCCGGGCGGCGGCGGCCCGGCACAGGGCCTCCACGTCCGCCAGGGTGCGCGA
>JBJTFE010000104.1:0-18045 GCA_046093265.1 Phenylobacterium sp.
GCGCGCTTGCGGGTGATCCACTCCGTGACCACCCAGGAGAAGCCCGCCGCAGCTGTCGCCACCAGGGTGTTGACCATGGCGAGGGCCGCATAGCCGTTGGCCTCCAGATTGGAGCCGGCGTTGAAGCCGAACCAGCCGACCCAGAGGAGGCCCGCCCCTGTCATGGTCAGGGTCAGGGAGTGCGGAGGCATAGGCTCGGAGCCATAACCCTTCCGGGGTCCGAGGATCAGGGCTCCGACCAGGGCGGCGACGCCGGCGTTGATGTGCACCACGGTGCCTCCCGCAAAGTCCAGGGCGCCGAAACCCCACAGGAGACCGGACTGGATCGGGTCGGTCGGTGCGGCGGCTACGGCGTCAGGACCCGCCCACCACCAGACCATGTGGGCCAGCGGATAGTAGGACAGGAGGGGCCAGAGAACGGCGAACAGAACTATGGCGGCGAATTTCATCCGCTCTGCGACGCCCCCGAGCACCAGGGCGGCGGTAATGCAGGCGAACGTCATCTGGAAGGCGATGAAGGTCAGCTCCGGGATCACCACGCCCGTCGAGAAGGTCGCTACATTGCTCGCCGGCGTCACCCCGTTGAGGAAGAGCCGGCCGGCCCCGCCGACGAACTTGTCGAGAGCCCCCCCGTCGGAGAAGGCCAGACTGTAGCCCCAGAACAGCCAGGCGATCATGCCGATCACGGTGACCACGCCGACCTGCATTAGCATGGACAGCATGTTTTTCTGACGGACCAGGCCTCCGTAGAACAGGGCGAGGCCCGGAAGAATCATCAGCAGGACGAGGACCGTGGAAACTAGCATCCAGGTCGTGTCGCCCTTGTCCGGCACAGGCGCGGCTGGAGCGGGGGCGGGAGCCGCCTCAATGACTGCGACGGCGCTGGTCGCCGGCGCCGCCTCGGCGGGAGCCGCCGCCATCGTCGCTTCTGCAGCGGCCGGCGCGACCTCCTGAGCCATGGCGGGGGCCGCGAGCGGCGCCCCTGTAAGGGACGCGGCGAGCATCAACCCCGCCAGACTCCGTGTCTTGAACCAATTCATAGCGTGTTCCTTGATGCAGAGGTCAAAGCGCCGAGGCGCCCGTTTCACCGGTGCGGATGCGCACGGCGTCGGCTACGTCGATGACGAAGATCTTCCCGTCCCCGATCTTGCCGGTTGAGGCGGCGGCCTTGATGGTCTCGACCACACCAGCCGCGGCGGCGTCGTCGATGACCGCTTCGAGCTTCACCTTGGGGATGAAGTTCACCTGATACTCGGCGCCCCGATAAATCTCGGTCTGCCCCTTCTGACGTCCGTATCCTTTGACTTCCGTGATCGTCAGCCCCTCCACGCCGGACGCGACGAGCGCTTCACGCACGTCATCCAGCTTGAAGGGCTTAACAATCGCCATGATCAGTTTCATCCCGTTGCTCCCGCGCTTTCCCTGAGGGCCCGGACCGCGCCGAAGACGTCGGCCGGCTCCTCGGGCAACGCTAAGGGCCATCGGACGGACGACAGGAGGCGGGGCGCCTGAAATTCGGGCGTCGCAGCCGGAAAGATGAAAAAACGGGCGCCGCGCTCGCCCCATTGGTCGGAATCCGGGCGCCCGCCGGCGTCTGAGGGCGTCCCGGGGGGTTGAACGTCGATCACGAGCGCGTGATCGCTGTGCTGAGCTCTGCATGCCGGGTAGCCAGTCGGCCGGCGGCTGGACTATTTCGACGCGCCGGGCGGTCCGGCCACTTTTCCGAAAGCTCTGATGGCCGATATGTTCAAGATCTCGCTTATGCTCGCCGCTGTTTTCCTGTCTGCAGGCGTTGCGCTCGCCCAGACCCCCGCGCCACCCGCCGCTCCTGCGGCCTCTGCGTCTCCAGCAGTCGTTCCGGCGGGGGACGTGATCGACACCCTCAAGGCTTCTGGCCGGTTCACGACCTTTCTGAAGGCAGCGGATCTCGTCGGCTTGACCGCCTTCGTGAAGGGGCTTCCCGCCGTCACGGTTCTTGCGCCCAGCGACGCCGCATTCGCGCAGTTGCCCGCCGGAGAGGTTGACCGCCTGTTCGCACAGGCCAACCGGGCCGAGCTCCAGAAGCTGGTCCTTCGCCATCTGGTCAATGCGCGTGTGCCCTACGAAACCTTCAAGGGCGCCGAGACCAGCGCTCCCACCCTTGGCGGTGAGTCCGTTCAGCTGAATGGCGATACGCCGCCAACCATCGGCGGCGCGCCGGTCTCCCAGCTGGATGTGAATGCGGCCAACGGGATCGTGCATGTTCTGGACAAGGTCTTAGCCGGCCCCTCAAGCTGATCCGGCTGGGCGCAGTCGCCTCAGCCCTGCTTGAAGCCCGGGGCTTCGGGCCCTATGGTCCGGCCTCGTTTTGCACCTGCGAAGACCCGCCCATGCCCGCCGAAAAACCGCTGTCTTTTCAGGGACTGATCCTGACCCTCCACGACTATTGGAGCCGGCAGGGGTGCGTGATCCTGCAGCCTCATGACATTGAGGTCGGCGCCGGCACCCTGCATCCCGCCACGGTGCTTCGCGCCCTGGGGCCGCGTCCCTGGCGGGCGGCCTATGTCCAGCCCTCGCGCCGGCCGGGGGATGGCCGATATGGTGAAAACCCCAACCGGTTGCAGCACTACTACCAGTACCAGGTGATCCTGAAGCCCAACCCGGACAACCTGCAGGATCTCTACCTCGGCAGCCTTGACGCCATTGGCCTCGACACCCGGCTGCACGACATCCGGTTCGTGGAAGACGACTGGGAAAATCCCACCGTGGGGGCCTGGGGGCTGGGCTGGGAGGTCTGGTGCGACGGCATGGAGGTGACCCAGTACACCTACTTCCAGCAGGTCGGCGGACTGGATGTCTTCCCCGTGGCCGGAGAGCTGACCTATGGCCTCGAGCGCCTGGCCATGTACCTCCAGGGCGTCGACCGCTTCGACCAGCTGGCTTTCAACGATCCCGACGGCCCCCTGCCCATGACCTATGGCGACGTCTTCCTGGAGAATGAGCGACAGCAGTCGGAGGCCAATTTCCACCTCTATGACGTGGCCACCCTGAAGCGGCAGTTCGAGGACATGGAGACCCAGGTCCCCCGGCTGATCCAGGGTCGCGGCCCCCAGGGGCAGGCGACGGTTCTTCCGGCCTACGACCATGTCCTGAAGGCCAGCCACCTGTTCAACCTGATGGACGCCCGGGGCGCGATCGCCGTGGCGGAGCGGCAGAGCTACATCGGCCGGATCCGCGACCTGACCAAGATGTGCGCTGAGGCCTGGGTGGCCAACGAGGGGGCGAACGCCCCGGCCGGTGAGGCCTGACCATGCCCCAGCTGCTCATCGAGCTCTTCTCCGAGGAAATCCCCGCGCGGATGCAGGCCCAGGCGGCCCGCGACCTTGATCGCAGGGTGCGTGAGCGCCTTGTCGCCGCCGGCCTCGAGCCGAAATCCTTGCGCACCTTTGCAGGACCTCGAAGGCTGACCCTGGTCGCCGAGGGCGTCGCCGCCGCCCAGCCGGATCGCCGTGAGGAACGCAAGGGGCCGCGGACTTCCGCTCCGGAAGCCGCGCTCGAGGGCTTCCTGCGCTCCACGGGCCTGTCGCGCGACCAGCTGGTCGAACGCGACGGCGTCTGGTTCGCCGAGCTGAGCGCCGCCGGCCGGCCGACCGCCGAGGTGCTCGCCGCCCTTGTGCCCGAGGTCGTCCGCAGCTTCCCCTGGCCCAAGTCGATGAGCTGGGGAACGGGGACCCTGCGCTGGGTCCGGCCGCTCAAGCATGTCCTCTGCCTGTTTGACGGGACTCTCGTCCCCTTCGACGTTGACGGCGTCCCCTCGGTCGACTTCACCCTCGGTCACCGGTTCATGGCGCCGGCCCGGCCGTTCAAGGTCCGCACCTTCGCCGCCTATCGCTCCGGCCTTGAGAAGCGCTTCGTGGTGCTGGACTCTGAGGAGCGGAAACTGAGGATCCTGGCCGACGCCCGCCGTCTATGCGCCGACCGCGGGCTCGAGCTGGTGGAGGACGCGGGCCTGCTGGACGAGGTCGCCGGCCTTGTGGAATGGCCAGTCCCGGTCCTGGGCGACATGAACCCGGACTTCCTCGCCCTGCCGCCAGAGGTCATCCGGACCTCGATGCGCAACCACCAGAAGTACTTCGCCGTCCGCGATCCGGCGACAGGCCGGCTGTCGCCGCATTTCATCACGGTCTCCAACATCCAGGCGCCGGACGGAGGCGCGGCGATTGCGGCGGGCAACGCCAAGGTCCTGTCCGCCCGCCTCTCCGACGCCCGCTTCTTCTGGGACGAGGACCGCAAGGTCCCCCTGGAAGCCCGGCTTGAGAGGCTGAAGTCGGTGACCTTCCACGCCCGCCTGGGGACCCTCGCCGAGCGCGTTGAAAGGCTCGAGCACCTGGCCGGCGCCCTGTCGCCCCGGGTGGGGGCCGATCCGGCCAAGGCCACACTTGCGGCGCGACTCTGCAAGGCTGATCTGACGACCGGCATGGTCGGCGAGTTCCCCGAATTGCAGGGTCTGATGGGCGGCTACTATGCTCTGGAAGAGAACCTGACGCCGGTGACGGCAGAGGCGATCCGGGATCACTACCGACCTGTCGGTCCATCGGACGAAGTACCGGATCGACCGGTCACGATGGCCGTGGCGCTCGCCGAGAAGCTGGACACCCTGATCGCCTTCTTCGCGATCGGTGAGAAGCCGACCGGCTCCCGCGACCCCTTTGCGCTCCGGCGGGCTGCGCTTGGAGTGATCCGCATCCTTCTGACGTCCGAAGTCCGCGCCCCCGTTCGGGAGCTGGTGGCCGACTGGTACCGGTCTCTGCGATGTTTCGTCCAGCCTGGCCGGGCCTTGTACGTTTCCGCACGGCGAACGACTGGGTACCTTGGAGACAGACCTCGCGAGACTTCCGAAGTGTATGAGGCCTACGTCGCGGAGTTCGAGTCCGCACTCCTGGAGGCGGAGCCGATGGTGGTGGCTGTCGAAGCCGATCTCGACATCCGTTTTGACCGCGGCTCGGCCGGGGGGACGCCGCCGGCAGGTGAAATCCTCTACCGCTTCCGACCCTACCCGCAGGTCGTCGAGGATGTACTCGGGTTTCTTGCCGAACGCCTGAAGGTCTCTCTTCGGGAACAGGGGCGAAGGCATGACCTGGTCGACGCCGTCTTCGCCCTGGGCGATGACGACCTGGTGCGGATCGGCTCCAGGATCGAAGCCCTGAGTGCGTTCCTGACGACCGAGGACGGCGCAAACCTGCTGGCGGGCTACCGACGCGCCACCAACATCCTGAAAGCCGAGGAAAAGAAGGGCGCGCTTCCCCAGGGCCTGCCCGTCCAGCTTGACGGTGCTCCGGGCGAAGAGGCCGCGCTCGTCGCCGCGGTGGCGGAAACCGCGCCCCGGGTCGCCGGACTTTCGGACGCCGAGGACTTCGCTGCGGCGATGCGGGCGCTTGCGGATCTGCGCGGCCCCGTGGACGCCTTCTTCGAGAAGGTTCTGGTCAATTCGGAGGACGCGGCAGCGCGGGAGAATCGACTGAAACTTCTCTCCCGGGTCCGGACCGCCATGTCCGGGGTCGCAGACTTTGATCAGGTGGTCGGGTAGAGCCTGTTTTCTTCAGACGGACGGTCTGGAGGGACAGGACGGGCGCTGGTTCAACAGGGTCAGGTCATGTTTCGATCCGGCAACCGGTTCCCCGCTTGTCGGAACGTGATTCAGCAAGGAGGCGCACATGCCGGGTCAGTCGCGTTGGGTCTACGCCTTCGGAGGCGGCGCCGCCGAGGGTGACGCTTCCATGCGCAATCTCCTGGGGGGCAAGGGCGCCAATCTCGCCGAGATGTCCGCTCTGTTGCTGCCGGTGCCTCCCGGGTTCACCATCACGACAGAGGCGTGCAACCACTTCTACGCCCACCAGCAGGCCTATCCCGAGAGCCTGGCGGCGCAGGTCGAGGCGGCGCTCGCCCGAGTGGAGGCCCTGACCGGCAAGAAGTTCGGAGACCCCGCGGCGCCCTTGCTGGTTTCGGTGCGGTCGGGAGGCCGCGCCTCCATGCCGGGGATGATGGACACGGTCCTCAATCTTGGCCTGAACGACGCTACGGCCGAGGGCCTCGCCCGTCTCGCAGGAAACCGCCGCTTCGCCCTCGATTCCTATCGCCGCTTCATCCAGATGTACTCGCATGTGGTGCTCGGGCTCGACCATCACCTGTTCGAGGAGATCCTCGACGATCACAAAGATCGTCTCGAAGTCACCATCGACACCGCGCTTACCGCCGAGGACTGGGAAAAGGTGGTGGCCGACTATAAGGCTGCAGTCGAGGAGGAGTTGGGGCAGCCCTTCCCGCAGGACCCCAAGGCCCAGCTCTGGGGCGCCATCGGCGCAGTCTTCGCCAGCTGGATGAATGACCGCGCCAGGTTCTACCGGCGGATGCACGACATCCCGGAAAGCTGGGGAACGGCGGTCAACATCCAGGCCATGGTGTTCGGCAATATGGGCGACTCCTCCGCGACGGGCGTGGCCTTCACCCGCAATCCGTCAACGGGCGAAAACCGGCTGTACGGCGAGTTCCTGATCAACGCCCAGGGCGAGGACGTGGTGGCGGGGATCCGCACGCCGCAGGCCCTGACCCGCGCCGCGCGGGAAGAGATGGGCGACCGGTCCCCGTCCATGGAAGAGGCCCTGCCAGAGGTCTTCGCCCAGTTCCGCGAGGTGGTGGAGCGGCTGGAGCGGCACTATCGCGACATGCAGGATGTGGAGTTCACGGTCGAACAGGGCCGGCTCTACATGCTGCAGACGCGCAATGGAAAGCGCACCGCCAAAGCCGCTCTCAAGATGGCGGTGGACATGGCGGCTGAGGGCCTGATCAGCCGCGAAGAGGCGGTGATGCGGGTGGATCCCGCCAGTCTTGACCAGTTGCTGCACCCGACCATCGACCCGGCCAGCCCGCGGGATGTGATCGCCAGCGGCCTGCCGGCCTCGCCGGGCGCGGCCACCGGCGCCGTGGTGTTCGATGCTGACGAGGCCGAGAAGCGGGGCGGCGCCGGCGAAGCGGTGATCCTGGTGCGCGATGAGACCAGCCCTGAGGACATTCACGGCATGCACGCGGCGCGCGGCATCGTGACCGCCCGCGGCGGCATGACGAGTCACGCGGCCGTCGTAGCTCGCGGGATGGGCCGCCCCTGCATCTCCGGGGCGGGTGAAATCCGGATCGATGAAAAGGCCGGCGTCTTCCAGGTCCGGGGCCGGACCATCCGGGCCGGCGACATCGTCACCGTGGACGGCAGCCGCGGCGACCTGCTGGCCGGTTCGGTGCGCATGATTGAGCCGGAGCTGACCGGAGACTTCGCGACGCTCATGAACTGGGCGGATGGATTCCGCCGCCTTCGCGTGCGCGCCAATGCAGAGACGCCCCTGGACGCGCGCACGGCCCGCCAGTTCGGCGCCGAAGGCATCGGCCTGTGCCGCACCGAGCACATGTTCTTCGACGACCAGCGCATCCAGGCCGTCCGGGAGATGATCCTCGCCGACGACGAGATCGGCCGCCGGGCGGCGCTTTCGAAGATCCTGCCGATGCAGAGGGCGGACTTCGTTGAACTCTTCACCATCATGGAGGGTCTGCCGGTGACGATCCGGCTCCTCGATCCGCCCCTTCACGAGTTCCTGCCCCAGTCGGAGGCGGATGTCCGGGAGGTCGCCGAGGCCGGCGGTCTGGACGCCGACAAGCTCTGGCGGCGGGTCCGGGAGCTGCATGAGACCAATCCCATGCTGGGCCATCGCGGCTGTCGCTTGGGAATCTCCTATCCCGAGATCTATGAGATGCAGGTCCGGGCGATCTTTGAGGCCGCCAGCGAGATCGCCGGCAGCGGAAGAGCGGCTCCCATTCTTGAAATCATGCACCCGCTTGTGGCCAAGTGCGAGGAGATGCGTTTCCTGCGCGAGCTTACGGACCGCGTGGCGAAGGCGGTGCTGGCAGAGCGGTCTCTCAGCCTGGAGTATCAGGTCGGGACCATGGTCGAGCTTCCGCGCGCAGCCCTGAGGGCGGCCGATCTTGCCGAATACGCCGAGTTCTTCTCCTTCGGCACCAATGACCTCACGCAGACAACCTTCGGGATCAGTCGGGACGACTCCGGCCGGTTCCTCACCGCCTATCTGGCCAAGGGCATCTTCGAGAAGGATCCGTTCGTCACCCTCGACCAGGAAGGCGTTGGCGACCTGATCCGCATCGCGGCGGAGCGTGGCCGGTCGGTACGGCCGGGGGTCAAGCTCGGCATCTGCGGAGAGCACGGGGGCGACCCGGCCTCGATACAGTTCTGCGAGGCCATTGGCCTGGACTATGTCAGCTGCTCGCCCTTCCGGACGCCGATCGCCCGGCTCGCCGCAGCCCAGGCGGCCATCGGCGAGCGGGAGAAGGATCGTTAGATCCTGTTCCGGCGACGGGTTTCAGCCTGTCGGAACAGGGCTTAGTCGGCCTGGGTCCAGTTCTGAGTCAGGCAGATCACCGTCACGCACCCTTCAACCTTCAGTCCGCCGCCTGCCGTGAGGCTGAGCTTGGAATCGTAGGTACGCCCCGTGTTCGGGTCATAGATCTTGCCGCCGCCCCAGCGCCCCGGTCCCGTCGGTGAGAAGTCGCGCAAGATCGGAAGCCCAATAATCGGGCGGTTTCGCAGGGCGGGGTTTGGATTGGCTTCATCCCGCGCTTCGGCGGCGGGCTTACCGTTACGGCCCTGGCCCGCGATGATGACGCCGCACAACTTCTCGCCGCAGGGGGCGATGCGAACCTTCCCCTGCTTGTCCTGCGTGTACCAGACGCCCACCGGAGAGGCGCCTGCATAGGCCGCACCCGCGCAAAGCGCGAAGGCGATGCCGGCGAAAAAGGCTGTTCTGGAAGGCGTCATGGCATCTCCGCTTGAGCCGGTCCCCTTCAGACGTAACTGCCGAAGAGGTGAAGCCGGCTTCCTTTCAAATGTCGAATTCAGGTTCCGATCCGGCGCCCGGCTCGCGCCTTTCGGATCATGACCCGGGCTCGGGCTTCGCTAACATCCGAGTTTCCGCTGCGTCAATTCCCTTCAGAGCCGGGCAGCCTCAGGACGGCCCGCAGGCCGCCGAGGGGAGAGTCCTCCAGACGGACATCGCCGCCGTGACTGCGGGCGGCGTCCCGGGCGATGGCGAGGCCCAGTCCGACCCCTTTGGTGTTCTGGTTCCGCGAGTCATCAAGGCGATTGAAGGCCCTGAAGGCCTCCTCGCGGCGTTCCGGAGGAATGCCCGGTCCGTCGTCGTCCACGCGGACTGTGACATCGGAGGCGCTTCGTTCAACTTCGACCCGAATGGTCTCTCCATGCGCCGCCGCGTTGCCGACCAGGTTGGCGAGAGCCCGCTTAAGGGCGCTCCGGCGACCGTGAAAGGGGGCGGGCTCGGGCGCTGAAAACGCGATCCGGGCGCCGGCCCGGCGGGCGTCCTCCGCCGCTTCGCCCGCGAGAACGGCGAGATCCAGGTCGACGGCCTGTTCTCCGCCCTCGCCCCGGGCGAAGGCCAGATACTCGTCGATCATGTGCTCCATCTCGGCCAGGTCCTGCTTCATGGCTTCGACCTCGGGCCCCGGTTCAGACAGGGCGAGTTCAAGCCTGAGTCGGGTCAGGGGCGTGCGCAGATCGTGGCTGACGGAGGCCAGCAGCGCCGTCCTCTGCTCGATATGTCTCTGAATTCGCGTCTTCATCGCCATGAAGGCGTGGGCCGCCTGCCGGACCTCGCGGGCGCCGTGGGGTTTGAAGGCGGGGGCGTCCCTGCCGCGACCGAAGTCTTCCGCCGCCTGGGCGAGACGCTCGATGGCCCGGACCTGATTGCGGATGAAGATCAGTGAGACCCCGGTCAGGATCAGGGTCGCCGCCGCCATCCAGCCCAGGAAGATCAGACCCTGGGTGGCCACGGCGCGCTCCTTTGGCGCAAGCACCCTGAGGACTCCGCCCCGGGTCTGCACGCGGATGTCCACATAGGCCGGGTAGCGTGTGGTGTCGAACCAGAAGGGCGCATCGATCCTTGCCGCCAGCGCCTGGCGAAGGGAGGAGTCCACAGCGGCGAGGGCGTTGCGCCGGCGGGTCTCAGGCAGGGATCGGCCGGGCAGGTAGGCGATGGAAAGGCTCATGGATCTTTCGGCCCTGCCGGCGATGACGGCGAGGCCCGTCGGAGTGGGATCGTCCTCATAGCTTTCGAGCGCCCAGGCGATGTCGCCGGCCAGACCCTCCGAAAGCCGCATTGTCACCGTCCGCCAGTGGGCGTCAAAGAAGACCCAGGCCACGGCAAGCTGCATGAGGGCGACAGGCAGGACAATGATCAGGAACGTCCGACCATAGAGCGTGGCCGGCAGGCTCCGCTTGACCAGTCGACGCCAGGCGTCCGCAACTCGGCTGAAAGCGGCCATCAGTCTGGCGCCAGAAGATAACCGATCCCGCGGACCGTCTGCAGATACCGGGGTGCGCGCGGATCGACCTCCATCTTGCGCCGCAGCCGGGTGACCTGGATGTCGATCGCGCGGCCCGCCGGATCGACATCCGGCTGGATCAGTTCCTGTCGATCCACGGCCTCGTGCGGGTTGCGCGCCAGACGCCGCAGGAGATTGACCTCGGTCTCGGTCAGCTTCACCGGCCGGCCCTCCCGGATCAGCTCGCCCCGGGTCGGATCAAAGATGCAGGGGCCGAGGCTGAGCTCCCCGGCGACCGGGTCTGGCGCTCGCGAAGCGCGCCGGAGGATGGAGTCGATCCGGAGAACCAGTTCTTCGGGCTCGAAGGGTTTGGAGAGGTAATCGTCGGCTCCGCGCCTCAGACCCTCTATCCGGTCGATGGGATCTCCGCGCGCCGTCAGCATGAGAATGGGCATGGCGCCGGTCCTGCCCGGCTGACTGCGGACCCAGCCCGCGAAGGACAGGCCATCCTCTCCGGGCATCATCACGTCGAGGACTGCGAGGTCGAAGTCGAGGGCCTCGAGAAGTTGACGGGCCGGTCCGGCGCCGGAGGCGACCGACACCTTGAATCCTTTGCGTCCCAGGAAGGTGCGAAGGAGCTCCCGAATTCGGTCGTCGTCATCGACCACGAGAAGGTGCCGCAAACGGGCGGGAGCCGCCAGGTTCATCCGACGATCTTCCGCGCAAGGCTGCGACTCGCCCATTGACGCGGGACGAGGCTCGGTCTGTAACGAACGCCCCTTGAAAGGAGAAATGTTTCCAATGTCACTGGTTCCCTTCGACGATCGCGATGGATGGATCTGGCTGGACGGCCAGTTTACGCCCTGGCGCGAGGCGAAGGTGCACGTATTGACCCATGGCCTCCACTACGCCTCCGCCGTCTTTGAGGGCGAACGCATGTACGGGGGCGAGATCTTCAAGCTTCGGGAACATACGGAGCGGTTGTTCAAGTCAGCGGAAATCCTCGACTTCGAGATCCCCTTCACGGTGGACGAGATCGCTCAGGCCTGCAAGGAGACGTGCGCCCGCAATGGCCTCGAGGACGCCTACATCCGGCCGATCGCCTGGCGGGGGTCGGAGATGATCGGCGTCTCGGCGCAGAACACCAGGATCCATGTGGCCGTGGCGGTCTGGGACTGGCCGTCCTACTTCTCGCCGGAGCAGAAGGCGCAGGGCATCCGCCTTTGCTGGGCGAAGTATCGCCGCCCGTCGCCGGACACCGAACCCGTACACGCCAAGGCGACCGGGCTCTACATGATCTGCACCCTCTCCAAGCACGCCGCGGAGAAGGCGGGCTATACTGACGCGATGATGCTCGACTATCGCGGCTATGTGGCCGAGAGCACGGGCTCGAACGTGTTCTTCGTCCAGGACGGCGCCCTGATCACCCCCACTCCCGATTGTTTCCTGAACGGCCTGACTCGGCAGACCGTCATCGACCTGGCCCGCGGCAAGGGCTTCGACGTCATCGAAAGGCACATCCGGCCCGAAGAACTCGCCGGCTTCTCGGAATGCTTCGTGGTGGGATCCGCAGCCGAGGTGACCCCGGTGGCGGAAATCGGCGAGTATGTCTTCAAACCGGGCAACATTTCGCTCAGCCTGATGGACGACTACGCCCGCCTGGTGCGGCGACAGACCTAGCTTCCGCTCCTGCAGGCGGGCGCCGGTCACCGGAGCCTGACCTGCTGGCGGCTCAGCCGCGGCGCTCGCCCCAGAACAGGATCGTGCGCCGGGCGACCTCCAGAGGCAGGGCGTCGTAGATCTCACCGTACTCACGGGCGCGGCCCATGGGGTTGTTCTCACGTCCGAGAACCAGCACGGCAAGGGTCACAAAACTGATGCGGTTGAAGTCCGCCGCCTTGCAGATGATGGCGAGGGCGTCCACCTCCCGGCGCTCATGAACACTGCGCGAGACTTCAAAGTCGACGCCGGCCAGCTGGGAGAGGGCAATGAGGTAGGCGGTGATGTCCCCGCGCCGGAGGAAGGTGACCAGGCCTCGGGGATCCAGCGATCCGTTCAACTCCGCCCGCTCGACCCTCTTGCGGGCCCGGGTGAAGTCTTCCGGAAGCGGCTGTCTGTGCGCCGAGACCCTCTCGCGACTGTTCCGCAAGGCCTCGTCCAGCTCTTCCGGCTTGATCTGCGCATTGCGCTGAAGGATCACCTTGCGAAGGGCCGCCTCCACGATGAAGTACATCTCGTTGAGGAGATCGATCGGCAAAGTGGCGTAGCGGACGACCGCCGCCTGCAGCGCCGGGTGACCAATCGCCCGGTCCACCAGACGCTCATGGGCCTCCCGGGTCAGTTCGGCCGAGGCGTTGGCAAGCAGGACTTCAAGGGTTTCTTCCTCGGCCTTGTCGACGATGACCCCGGTGACGCTCGCCGGCAGGTTGGGTCTCCGGGAGATAGCCCTCAGGTGCGCCTCACTGCGGGTTTGGACGGCCGTCAGGAGGTCTTCTTCCTCAAGCCCTGCGGACAGCTGCAGGATGGGGCTTGCGACGTCGATGGATTCATCGAGGGCGAAGGACCGGATCAGTTTGCGCGGCGGGACGCTCGCAAGGGCGATCCGGTGTGCAAGCTCCGCGCGGACCTGACTTTCCATCTCGCTGGCCAGTTGTCCCAGCACCTCGTCGAACATGCCAAGCACGCGGTCATTCGACTTCACTTCAGCCTCGAAATAGAGATCGGCGATGCGATGCATCAGCTCGCGCCGACGGCTGCCCGACTTGTCTCGCGCAAGTTCCATCAGCTGAGCTGCGCTCTGCTTCATATTCCAGGTCTCTCGGCGGAAGAGTCCGCAATCGCCAACCGAATATATCTCAGGCTGCGCAACAGGCTAGCGGCGCCGCTGTTAAGTGGAGACTAACGCCCACGTTACCCTTTCAGGCCCAAGCGCTCCAGCTGGCAAGGCCCTGGACGCCGCGGGGAATGACCTTGGATTCAGCCTCATCGACCCCCAAACACGGGAGTGAGGCGCTGGGTCAACAGAGCCGAGACCGTGTTCCGATGCGCGGGAGCCGGGGGCCAGGGCCTGACCGCAGGGCGGTTCAGCCGCTGTGTCCGCCCCAGAACCGGACCGTTCGCCGGGCGACTTCGGAGGGGAGGGTGTCGTAGACTTCCCCGAACTCCCGGGCCCGTCCCATGGGGTTGTGCTCGGAGCCGAGAGTCAGCACCGAAAGGGTCACGAAAATGCCGCGGTCCAGGTCGGCCGCCTTGCAGATGATGGACAGAGCGTCCAGCTCCCGGCGCTCATGAACCGTGCGCGCGACATCAAAGTTCACGCCGGCTCTCTGGGAGAGGGCTATCAGATAGGCCGTCGTCTCCCCGCTTCTGAGGAAGACGACCAGGGATCGGGGGGTCAGCGCGCCGTTCAATTCCGCCCGCCTGACTTTGTTGCCCGCTCGGACGAAGTCTTCGGGAAGCGGCCGACTTTTCGTTGTGACCCTTTCGCGGCTCTTCCGCAGGGCCTCTTCCAGCTCTTCCGGGTTGATCCGCGCGTTGCGTTGGACGATTTCCTTGCGAAGGTGCGGCTCAACGATGAAGTACATCTCGTTGAGAAGATCGATCGGCAGTTTGGCGTACCGGACCACCGCTTCATGCAGGACCGGGTGCGCAATCGCCCTGTCCACCAGACGCTCATGCGCCGCCCTGCTGAGCTCTGCGGATGCATTGGAAAGAAGAATCTCGAGAGTTTGATCGCTCGCCCTCTCGACGATCACATCCGTGACGCTTGTGGGAAGATTGGCGCGTTGGGAGATCACCATCAGATGCGCCTCCCCGCCAGCTTGAGTGGCCGCCAGGAGGTCCTTTTCCTCCAGCGCAGCGGAAAGTTGGAGAATGGGGCGGGCAACGTCTATGGAGGCATCAAGGGCCAAGGAACGGAGCAATTCACGCGGCGGGGAGGCCGAAAGCGCAATCCGGTGCGAAAGCTCTACACGGACTTCATTCTCCAGATCATGGGCCAATTGGCCCATGACCTCGTCGAACATGCTGAGCATGCGATCGTTCGACTGTGGCTTTGCGAGGAAGTAGAGATCGACAACATTATTCATGAGCTCACGCCGACGATTGATCGACCTGTCTTTCGCAAGTTCAATCAACTTAGCGGCGCTCACCATCTCGATTCGCTCCAACGCTCGATTGTTCAGAGTTAGCGGATTGCAACCCTAATGCAATCATAATGAGACCGCGTTCCCCGGTTAACGTCACGCCGCGCTGAAACCGTCGCGCCGCCCGAAAAAACCGGGTCGCCCCTCAACTGACTCCGTATCGCCAGCTGAGGCCAAAGCATTCCAACCGGGCGAGGCCGCTGAAGACGGCGACGCCCATCACCACCGACGCAAGTCGGCCCTGAACCGGAGGCGCCGCCAACGGACAGAGGCTGCAGAGCTGACGCCTTCCCGGACGACTTCCGGGCGGAATCGCGAAGCCGCATTGATCCCGAAGACCTCCGGAAGCGGCCCCGCCTACAGCTTCGTCGACCCCGCAACACTATGGCTAAGGCGCTTTTTCAACAGAACCGTGACATTCCCCGGCAAGCTGGCGCCGATTTGGGGCCGGTCCCGATCTTCACGGCGTGGGGTCGAAAATCCGGCCCCGGGAGCGCATCCGGCGCCTGAAAGGCTTCCGCTTTCGATTGCAAGGTTCCCGCAGAGGTCTGCTGAAGGCAGCCACGGCCGCTTCATCAGCCGCACTTTGATGCGCTGAGGCGAACTGCACGCTATCGCATCCATGTTCCGCCGGCGGGGAGGCGGGATCCTCCCTCGCCTTGGTGGTCACCCATGCCCGCTCTCAGGAGCGGAAACGGTCTGTCAGATCGGCGCGCCGCGCCCGGGTTTCCGGGAACGGCCACGCACGAGCCGCGGTGTCGCCCTCACTTTAGGTGGTCGAGCGGCATGGGCGCCACATTCTGCAAGTTATACGAGAAGAGCAGGTTTACGATCCGCCAACCGCTGTCACCCTTGATCATCTGCCAGCTTTCCGCGCCCCAGTTGGTCACCTTGTCGTTCGCCGTGAAAGCGTAGCGGAAGGTGACGGTCGCCAACTGGCCGTCGCTGACGATCACCGGTGGGCCAAACCGCTCGGCAAGCGCTGAGCCCTTCACCTCCGGGGCGCCGATGATTTGGTAAGCCCCCTGGTCTTCAAGCGCCGCAACAGGGGCTTTCGTCGCCTTCTCGATCCACGCGCGGGAAGAGGGATGCCCAGTCGCACGCCAGCTGATTGTGTTCGCATGGAAGACAGACTTGAGCGCATCAAGATCCTGCGCGCGGATCGCCGCGTCGAAGCGTTTGATGACGTCAACTATCTCGGCGGAGTCGTTCTGCGCCTGGGCCGCCGCCGGTGCGGGTTGAGCGTTCACCGCCCCTGACGGGACCAATGCCAGCAGGAAGAAGCTTCCCATAACGATGTATCTACGCACTTTGCTCTCCTCTTTCGTCCAACTGCGATGGACCCTTGACGCGGAGCGCGACGGGCATCCAATGTTCTCTTCAATAAACATTTATTGTTTTACAAAAAGGAATGTCAAGATGGAGACTGCTCATTGGTCTGGCGCGCCGACGGTGCGGCGGGTTCGGCGGGTTGTGCAGGGCCTTGCGCTCATTCTCGTCGCACTCTTTCTCGCGGTGTGGCTGAGGCTCTCCAACCCCGTCATTGAAGTCCTCCGCGCCGATACCGGCGGAAACGCGACGGTCGGCGCTTTGATGTTTCTCGGGGCGATCGGCCTGTTTGGCGCCCTGCTGCAGCTCGAATGCGTGCTCGGCGCGCTCGAACGCGGCTTTCCCTTCACCCGCAAGATCGTGACGGGGTTCTACCGCTTTGCGGCGCTGGCGAGCGGATCGATGTTCATCGTCGTCGCGGCGCCGACACTGGGATCGCTTGCGAGTTCGGTTCCGCACGGAGTGGTGATCACCCTGAGGATGACGGACGTTCTCCTCCTGGTGATTTGCCTGTCATTTTTCGCCGTCGCCGCGCTGATCGCCGAGGCGGTGCGGATCGACCGCGACAACCGTTCAATCGTCTGACCCATGCCCATTGTCGTGCGACTCGACGTGATGCTGGCCCGGCGAAAGGTGCGGTCCCGCGAATTGGCGGCTTATGTCGGCATCACGGAGGCCAATCTTTCCCTGCTTAAGTCCGGGCACGTAAAGGGCATCCGCTTCGCCACACTCGCTGCGATCTGCAAACATCTTGATTGCCAGCCGGGCGATCTGCTCGAGTTCGTCGATGATGACGCATGACGGCCCCGCGCCGGGTGGAGGCGGGGGCGTCCGGTTTGGATCTGCGTCACAAGGTCGGGTTCAACTCGCCGCCGCTCCCGGAATCGAAGGCTACCACGACGGTTGTCCTTTCGACGGCAGATAGGGCCGATCAGCCCCACCGAAGTTCGGGATCAGAAATTTACCGTCCGCGCCACCATCGCAGCCCCGCGCGCTCCACGCGCTCCAGGCCGGCGTGAACGGCGACGCCCATCACCGCCAGCACCACCAGGGCGGCAATCATCCGGTCGGTCTGGAGCTTGTTACCCGCGTCCAGGATCTGCCAGGCGAGGCCGCGCACGCCGCCGGATCCGGCGGCGAACTCCGCCACCACCGCGCCGATGATGGCGAGGCCGGCGCCGACCTTCAGCCCCTCCATCAGGAACGGGACCGCCGCGGGAAGGCGGAGGCGGACCACCCTCTGCAGGCGGTTGGCCCCGTAAAGGTCGAACAGGCGCTCGAGGTCCGGGTCCGCAGACCGCAGTCCTGTCACCGCCCCGGAGAAGATCGGGAAGAAGGCCACCAGCACGGCCAGCGCGATGACCGCCCGCTCCGGGTGGTCGATTCCGGCCCAGATCAGGATCAGGGGCGCGACGGCGACGACGGGGGTGACCTGCAGGGCTGAGGCGAGAGGGCGGACGGCCCGCTCAATGAGCGGGCTCAGCCCGACAAGGATGGCGAGGGCAAGGGCGCAGGCCGCTGCCAGCGCCAGGGCGACAAGCGCCACGGAGAGGGTGTTCCAGGCGGCGGGAACCAGGACCGGCAGGCCCTCCACGGCCGCTACGGCCACCTGCGACGGAGGCGGCAGGAAATAGGCCGGCACGCCGGTGATGCGACAGGCCAGCTCCCACCCCCCGAGGAGAATCAGGATCAGCCCCAGCGGCGCAAGGGCGTCCGTCAGGCGGCTCATGGTGCGGCCTCCGCCCCGCGCGCCAGCAGGGCCGAGATCGTCTCCGCCGCCTCTGTGAAGACAGGCCAGGTCCGAAAGCCCGGCGGCCGGGGCAGGGGCGCCTCCACCCGGACTTCGCCGGCGATGCGACCGGGCCCCCGGGTCAGGACCACGATGCGTTCAGCCATGTAGGCCGCTTCCTCGACATTGTGGGTGACGAAGACGATGGCCGGACGGGTCTGGGACCAGAGGGCCAGGACGTCGTCGGCCAGGGTCCGCCGGGTGATCTCATCGAGGGCGGCGAAGGGCTCGTCCAGCATCAGCAGACGGGGGCGGGTCACCAGGGCCCGGGCGAGGGAGGCGCGCATGGCCATGCCTCCCGAAAGCTGAGCCGGGCGCGAGGCTTCGATCCCCGCAAGGCCGACCCTGGTCAGGGCCTCGGCCGCCTGGCTGCGGGCCTCCGCCTTTGGCGTCCCCGCCAGTTCAAGG
>JBJTFE010000105.1:0-6605 GCA_046093265.1 Phenylobacterium sp.
AGCACGTAGGCGCCGATCAGGATGCGGCGCTTTACCTCTTCGCCGAAGCCTTCGGCGCGCGACCTCTCGTAGGTGTCGGTCAGGCTGCCCGCCTCCGCCCTCAGGCCGTAGCGCATGCCGTCATAGCGCGCGAGGTTGGACGAGGCCTCGGCCGGGGCGACGATGTAGTAGGCTGGCAGGGCGTAGCGGGTGTGCGGCAGGGACACCTCGACGATCTCGCAGCCGGCGTCGCGCAGCCGGGCGATGCCCTGTTCCCAGAGCGCCTCGATCTCGGCAGGCATGCCGTCGACCCGATACTCCCTTGGCACCCCGATACGCAGGCCCTTCACCGAACGGCCCACGAAGGACGGGAAATCCGGGACCTCGACGTCAAGGCTGGTGGAGTCCTTTGGGTCATGGCCGGACATGGACTTCAGGAGAATGGCGGCGTCCTCCACCGTCCGGGCGATCGGACCCGCCTGGTCCAGGGAGGAGGCGAAGGCGACCACGCCCCAGCGTGAGCAGCGACCATAGGTGGGCTTGATGCCGACCGTGCCCGTGAAGGCGGCGGGCTGGCGGATGGAGCCGCCGGTGTCCGTGGCGGTGGCGCCCAGGCAGAGGCCTGCCGCAACGGCGGCGGCCGACCCGCCCGATGATCCGCCCGGCGTCAGAGCTGCGGCGTCGCCCGCTCGCCGCCAGGGGCTGACCACCGGTCCGAAGGCCGAGGTCTCATTGGACGAGCCCATGGCGAATTCGTCCAGGTTGAGCTTGCCCAGCATGACCGCGCCGTCGCGCCAGAGCTGAGAGGTCACGGTGGACTCGTAGGTCGGGGTGAAGTCGCCGAGGATGCGGCTGCCCGCCGTCGTCCGTGTCCCGTCGGTGCAGAACAGGTCCTTGATCCCGAGGGGGGCCCCCTCGAGCGGCCCCGCCTCGCCGGCCGCGCGCCGGGCGTCCGAGGCCCGGGCCATCTCGAGGGCCTTCTCGGGCGTCTCCAGGATATAGGCGTTGAGCGGGCGGGCGGCCTCGACCGCCTTGATGTGGGCGCGGGTCAGTTCCTCGGAGGAGAAGGTCCCAGCGGCGAGGCCATCGAGGGCGGCCCGGAGGGTCAGGTCGGTCAGTCCGGACATTACTCGACCACCTTCGGAACGACGAAGAAGTCGCCGGCGCGGCGCGGAGCGTTGGCGAGGATCCGCTCGGGATCGCCGCCCTCGGTGACGACGTCGTCGCGCAGGGGAGCGGCCTGCGACACGGCGGAGGTCATGGGCTCAACGCCCTCGACGTCGACCTCGGCCAGCTGCTCGATCCAGTCCATGATGCCGCTCAGCTCCCGGGCCAGGGGCTCGATGCGCGCCTCCGGCTCGGCGATGCGCGCCAGTCTGGCGACCTTGCGGACGGTCGCCGCGTCAATGGCCATGGGGCCCTCCGTGGGGATCTGAAACGACGCCGGCGCACCGCCGAGCTTCGCCTAGGCTCTAGCCGCACGGCGCGGTCTTTGACAAGCGCCGCGGCTCATCCCGCCAGAAGGCCCGATGCGATAGCGCCGGCCAGAACACCGGCGCTGAGCAGAACCGCCCCCAGGCCGACCCGCAGGCCATAGGGCGCCCCGCCCAGCACCCAGGCGGTCGGCGCCTTGATCAGCGTGTTGGCGATGAGGGCGATGAGGACGCCGAGGGCGGCCACCTTGTCGCCCAGCTTGCCGGCTGCAGCGAGGTTGGCCACCGAAAGGGCCGCCGCGTGGGAGGAGGCGAGTCCGGTCGCCGCGGCGCCGGCCAGGACGCCCCGGCTGCCCAGCCAGAGCTCGAGCAGGCGGCTGATCAGAGTGGATCCCGCCACCAGGGCCACAAAGACAGCTGTTGTCTGTAGATCAAAGGCCCGGCCGGTCTCGGCCTCTCCTGGCGCCGGGGGAGGCGCCCGACGGGCCAGGACAAGGGCGTAGGCCAGGATGGCGGCGCCGCCGGACAGGAGCGGCAGGGCCAGGTCCACCAGGATCTGAGGCCTGAGAGTCGCCAGCAGAAGGAACAGGTAGACCATGGAGGATAGCATGGAAGCGACGCCGGCCGCCGCTGCGGAGGCGGTTTCGGAGGGGGTGGCCAGAGCCCGTCTCGCCATGCCAGCGATGGTGGCCGTGGAGGAAACGAGCCCACCGGCGAGCCCCGCCAGGATCAGGCCTCGCCGCCCGCCTTCCAGCCGCTGGGCGATGTAGCCCAGAGCGCTGAGGGCCATCATCACAACTGCAAGACGCCAAAGGGCGAAGGGGTTCAGAACGCCGAGGGGATCAATGGCCCGATCGGGCAGAAGGGGGAGGATGACCAGGGCGGCGATCGCGAAGGCCAGGCCGTCCATCAGCTCCCTTTGGGTCAGGACGTCCCGCACCAGGGCCTGGAGCGGCGCCCGGGCGGCGAGGAGAACCGCCATGACAACCCCCGCCGCTGCGGCCGCCTGGGGCCGGTCGGCGGTCATCAGACCGAGAAGGAAGGTGGCGAACATGGCCACCTCCGTGGTGAGGCCCGGATCATCGCGGCGCGACCCCCGGTAGGAGGCCACGGCTGCGGCGGCCACGAAGAGGCCGGACACCGCCGTCAGGAGGGGTTCGCCAATCAGGCCGACGACGCCCCCCACCAGTCCGATCAGGGCGAAGGTCCGCAGGCCCGCCGCCCCACGGGTCGGGCCGTCGCCCTTGCTTCGTTCGCGCTCGACCCCGACCAGCAGTCCGATCCCCAGGGCGAGAAGCAGCCGAAGCTCAGGGCGATCCAGCAGATCGTTCATTTCGGCCTCGTCTCCTCTCCGCCCCGGTAGCGGAAGTGATGCAGGACAATACCCGAAGCTGTGGCGACATTCAGGGAGTCAAATCCGCCGCTCATCGGGATGCGCAACGTCTCGCAGCGCGAGAGTACTTCCGGGGCAAGTCCCGGCCCCTCGGCGCCGAACAGCATGGCCAGTCGACCTCCCCCATCGACACCGGACAGGTCCCGGGCGCCGGAGGGGCTCAGGGCCAGAACCCGGAATCCCTTCGCCTCCAGCAAGTCGACGAGGTCGTAACCCGGCGCAAGCCGGGCGTGGGGAACCCGCAGGACCCCGCCCACCGAGACCCTCAGGGCCTTCCGGTAGAAGGGATCACAGCAGGCGTCGTCCAGGAGGACCGCATCCGAGCCGAAGGCGGCGGCGTTCCGAAAGAGCCCGCCCATATTGTCGTGGTTGGAGACGCCACAGAGCGCCACGACCAGCGCCTTATGCCCCAGGCCGTCCAGGACCGCCCGAGCGTCGGGGCGGCGGCCAACGGCCCCGAGGGCCAGTATGCCGCGATGGATCGGGAAGCCGACGATCCGGTCCATCACCGACTGGGCGGCGACGAAGACAGGCGTATCCGGTCCGACCCTTCCGAGCAGGTCCGACACTCCCGAGACGCGGGCCTCGGTCAAAAGGATCGAAACCGGCCGGACAAGGGGGCTATCCAGCAGACTGCGCAACACCACCGCGCCCTCGGCGATGAAGAGGCCCCGCCGCCCGACGAGGTCCTTCTCCCGTACGTCCCGGTAATCCGCGATCCGGGGGTCGTCCGCGTCGGTGATCCGTTCGGCCATGGCCCGCTTCTAGCCGGAGGAGGCATAGGTGAGGAAGTGCGCGCGCCCCCTTCCCCTTGCCTCCCCCGGCGCTACAGTCGGCTTGGGAAACGGCGGTTCGCCGTGGGGGGAAACGAGTTCATGTCGACGCTTGAAGCGCAGCCGCAGGCTGCGGAAAGACCTGTTTACAGCAACAACTACAAGACTGTGGTCCTGACCCTCCTGGTCACAGCCTACACCTTCAACTTCATCGATCGGACGATCATCTCGACCATAGGTCAGGCGATCAAGGTCGACCTCAAGATCACCGACACCCAGCTCGGGCTGCTGGGCGGGCTGTATTTCGCCCTGCTCTACACCTTCCTGGGCATCCCGATCGCCCGGTTCGCCGAGCGCTTCAACCGGGTCAACATCATCTCGGCGGCCATTGTCATCTGGTCCGGCTTCACCGCCCTGTGCGGCACGGCCACCAGCTTCGTCATGCTGGCGGCCTACCGGTTCGGGGTGGGATTCGGAGAGGCGGGATTGAACCCCCCGGCCCACTCTCTGATCAGCGACTATTTCGAGCCCAAGAAGCGGGCCAGCGCCCTGGCGGTCTACGCCCTGGGGATCCCCATCGGGACCATGCTGGGCGCCGTGGCGGGGGGATGGCTGGCCCAGAACTTCTCCTGGCGGGTCGCCTTCATGCTGGTGGGCCTGCCGGGCATCCTCATCGCCATCGCTATCAAACTCCTGATCAAAGAACCCCCCAGGGGGCACTCCGAGGCCGACGGCGGGGCCTCCCTGGCGGCGTCTCCGCCCTTCTCGATGGGCGGTGAGTTCCGCGAGATGTGGGCGATCGTGAAGACCCTGTTCGGCAAGTGGCCGGTGCTTCACATGATCCTGGGGGTGACCATCGCCTCCTTCGGCTCCTATGGCTCCGGCCAGTTCGTGCCACCCTACTTTTCCCGAGCCTTCGGACTGGACTACGCCCAGGTCGGTCTGATCACCGGCCTGGTGGGCGGCATCTCGGCGGGCATAGGGACGCTGCTGGGGGGCGTGGTCACAGACCGCCTCGCCCTGCGGAGCCCGCGCTGGTACGCCCTGACTCCGGCCATTGGTCTGGCCATCGCGACCCCGATCTACATCGTCGCCTACCTGCAGCCCTCCTGGGAAGCCGCAGCCCTGATCCTGCTGATCCCCGGCATCTTCCATTACGTCTACCTCGGTCCGACCTTCGGGGTGGTGCAGAACATGGTGGAGACGCGGCGCCGGGCGACCGCAGCGGCGATCATGCTGTTCTTCCTGAACCTGATCGCCCTCGGCGGCGGTCCTCCCTTCACCGGCTGGGTGATCGACCACTTCGCCCAGTTCAACTTCACCCAGGGAACCGGCCACGGCATTCTGGCCTCGCTGGGCCAGATGCTGTGCGGGGTCGGCGGCGGCGAGAGCTTCGCCCAGGCTTGTCCCGGGGGTATCGCCCCCACCGGCGCCCCTGCGGCCCTGGTCGACCGTTGCCATGTCAGCCTGGTGGAGGCGACGCGCTCCGGCGTCATCGTCTCCCACTGCTTCTACCTCTGGGCGGCCTTCCACTACTTCCTGGGCTCCATCGGGCTGGTGAAGGCCCTGGCCGAGGCCCGCAGGGTGCGGGGCGAAGACTGATGTTCGAGGGCTTCGCCCGGGTCTGGACCGCCCTCGTCCCCCTTCGCAGCCTTGCGAGAGGGCCGGTGGGCGTCCAGCTTGCCGGCGAGCATCTGGCGGTCTTCCTGGGAGCCGGTGGCGCACCGGGAGTGCTGGTGGACCGGTGCCCGCACAGAGGGGTCCGGCTGTCCCTTGGCCGGGTCACGCCGGAGGGCTGCCTGGAGTGCCCTTTTCACGGCTGGAGCTTCGGAACCGACGGGACCAACCGCCGAGTTCCCCTGAACCCCAAGGCCCGACTGGACACCCTGGGCGCGACATCTCTGCCAGCCCGGATCATCGGAGACTTCGTCTGGGTCTACACCGACCCGGCGGGAGACCCGCCCGGCGAGCCGGTGGTCCCGGAAACCCTGACCGACCCGTCCCTGGCCCGGATCATCGTCGAGCGGACCTGGAACTGTCACTGGACCCGGGCCATGGAGAACATGCTCGACAGTCCGCACCTGCCCTTCGTCCACCGCGAGACGATCGGGAAGTTCGTCAGCCGTTACATGAAGCCGGACTCCGAGATGGTGGTCCATTGGGAGGACACCGATTTCGGCGGGGCGACCCACGCCCTCTTGGACGGCCGGGATGGCGGCGGGCGCCTGGACTTCCACCGCCCCAATATCATGACGCTGCACATTCCGATCCCGAAGATGCGCCTGAAGATTCACGCCCTGGTGGCGCCGATCGACGCCACGCACACCCGGCTCTTCGTGGTTGGCGCCCGCAGCTTCCTGAAGTGGAGGGGCTTCACGGGGCTCTTCGAAGCCAATGCGGCGAAGATCGCCGACGAGGACCGCGACGTGGTCGAGAGCTCCTGGCCGCAGGAGGTCCCCCACCCTTCCGAGGAGCACTCCGTGGGCTCCGACCGGGCCACCCTGGCCTTCCGCCGGTACTACCTTGAGACCCTCAAGGGTTCTTCGGCGGGCTGATCCCGCGGGCGGCTTTGCATCGGCCCTCACTTGGGCCTAGAAGCCGGGCCATGATACCTCGCTACACCCGCCCTGAATTCGCCCGCATCTGGGAGCCCCAAACGCGCTTCACGATCATGTTCGAGATCGAGGCCCACGCCGCCGACAAGATGGCCGAGCTGGGCGTCATTCCGAAGGAAGCCGCCCGGACCATCTGGGAAAAGGGACGGGGCGCGATCTTCAACGTCGACCGGATCGACGAGATCGAGCGCGAGGTGAAGCACGACGTCATCGCCTTCCTGACCCATGTCACCGAGCTGGTGGGTCCGGAGGCGCGCTTCCTGCACCAGGGCATAACCTCGTCGGACGTCAACGACACCGCCCTGGCCGTGCAGTTGGCCCGGGCCACGGACCTGCTGATCGAGGACGTCGACCTGGTGCTGGCCGCCCTGAAGCGCCGGGCCCTCGAGCACCGGACGACCCCCTGCGTGGG
>JBJTFE010000106.1:0-6333 GCA_046093265.1 Phenylobacterium sp.
GACCAGGCCTGCATCCTTCCGGGCGGCCTGGATCCAGTCGATCATCTCGTACTCGCGGTTGGTCTGCCGGAAATCGAGGTGGAAGTCATGCCGGGCGGCGGCGGCCCGGCACAGGGCCTCCACGTCCGCCAGGGTGCGCGAACCATAGAGGTGCGGCTCCCGCTGGCCCAGCAGGTTCAGGTTCGGACCGTTCAGCACATGGACCCGGCGGCTCATGGCGATCTCCCGCGAATGACGCCGCCCGCCCGGGGCGACGCCATGGCCTTAGCCCCTAGCAGCGCGGAAGTGAACCACGGGCGGTGAGGCCCTGCTGGGTGCACGAGCCGAAAGGTACGCCGGCAGGATCCCCGCGCAGATTGAGAGCCAACCCCTCAACAAGTCTAGACAGCGAAGGCTTTTGAAAATAGCGTTTTCATTGTGAAAATGGGACTGTTTTCAACTAGGGAGGGTAAAGTGTCAAAGTTTCGCCTGAAGTGGCTGTCTTTGGGGACGAGCGTCGCTTTCCTGCCTGCGCTCGCGCACGCAGCCACGCAGAATCTCCAGCCCGGTGACTATGTCGGTATATCTTTCTGGCTGATCTCCATGGCGCTTATCGCGTCCACCGCATTCTTCTTCCTTGAGACCCAGCGGGTTGCCGGGAAGTGGAAGACCTCGCTTACCGTATCGGGGCTCGTGACCCTGGTGGCGGCGGTTCACTATTTCTACATGCGGGACATCTGGGTTGCGACCGGCGAAACGCCAACCGTCTATCGCTATATCGACTGGTTGATCACCGTTCCGCTTCTGATGATCGAATTCTATTTGATCCTGGCTGCGATTACGAAGGTCCCTGGCGGTGTTTTTTGGCGCCTGCTCATCGGCACCTTCGTCATGCTCGTTGGCGGCTATGTCGGCGAAGCCGGCTATTTCGGCGTTTGGCCCGCGTTTATCGTAGGGATGATCGGATGGGCTTACATCCTCTATGAAGTGTTCCTGGGGCAGGCCGGAAAGATCAATGCTTCCGAAGCTCCGGAGTCGGTTCAATCGGCCTTCAAGCTGATGCGCTGGATCGTGACTTTCGGATGGGCGATCTATCCGATCGGCTACTTCGTGGGCTATCTGATGGGTCAAGACCCGTCCAACAGCTCCGCCGCGCTCAACCTGATCTACAACCTCGCGGACGTCGTGAACAAGATTGCCTTCGGTGTGATCATCTGGACGGTTGCGACCTCCGAAACGGACCGCGTTTCTGCGAAGTAGGTCTCTGCCGAAGAATGGCTGGAGGTCGCGGTTCTGAAAGACCGCCCAGTCAAATCGGCCCTGGCAAGAGTTTGGGTCTCCCCACGAAGGGGAGACCCAAATGCCGGCTCCAAGTCTGACGTTGCGTGTTTTTCGATGGCAAAGGAACTCGCGGTCAGCCTCTCCTTGCCGGCTGCCGTGTGATTGTCCGCCCCAGGCTCGACGGGCGCAGGGGCTTGGGCGCGCCTGTCCTGGCCCCCGGGTTGATCGCTAGGAATCATTCGGCGCACGCCCGATGCGACCTGATCTAGAGCTGTCCGGTCGCCCACCGGAGTGCGTGTCCTCGAAGCCCATGCAACCCCGTCTTTTGACCAAGGACTACAGATGGCGACTCCCGATCTTCATCCGAACCTTGCACCCAAACCCATCGCCCTGAAGCCAGTGGTTCTGGCAGGAGTTTCCTGTCTCTCCTTCATGGGCGCGGCGGCCCAAGCTCAGGAGCGCGCGCCAGACACGGGTTCTCTGGTCCCCGAGATCATTGTCACCGCCCAAAAGCGGGAGGAGAATGCCAATA
This sequence comes from Phenylobacterium sp., assembly GCA_046093265.1. Taxonomy (GTDB): domain Bacteria; phylum Pseudomonadota; class Alphaproteobacteria; order Caulobacterales; family Caulobacteraceae; genus Phenylobacterium. The sequence continues at coordinate 1,793 of JBJTFE010000106.1, forward strand.
CCGTGCCCATGTCGATCACGGCTGTGACCGGTGAACAGCTTGTGCACGGGTGTCAAAGAGGTCCGTGACCTGACCAAGGTCTCGCCGGGCTTGCTCTATGCCGACTCCTACGTGGGCTCGCCGATCTATACCCTTCGCGGCATCGGCTTCAGCGACATCAGCCTGGGGGGCCGATCCACCGTCAGCCTCTATCTCGATCAGGCCCCCATCCCGTTCGCGATTGAGGGGCGTGGGGTCATTATGGACCTCGAGCGCGTCGAAGTTCTGAAGGGGCCGCAAGGCACACTCTTCGGTCAGAACGCCACTGGCGGTGCGATCAACTTCATTGCGGCAAAGCCGACCCCGGGCTTCGCAGCCGGCATTGACGCCAGCTATGGAAGCCTCAGTGCGCTGGACCTGACAGGTTTCGTCAGCGGGCCTCTGTCAGAGACAGTGGGCGTGCGCCTGGCCGTCCGAGCCATGAGGTCGGATCCTTGGCAGAGGGGCTACACCACAACCGGGGAGAACGGGGCCGACGACCTTCAAAGCGCCCGCCTGACGGTAGCTTGGGAACCCACGGCCCAGCTGAAGGTTCAGGTGAGCCTTAACGGTTCAATCGACAAGTCCGAGGGTCAGGCTGGCCAACTGATCGGCATAAGCCCAGCCCTGCCGGCCGCAGCGCCCTTTGTTCCCGGGCTCCTGACCTACCCACTGGCTCCGGCGACGGCCCGGGCGGCGGATTTCAATCCCGGCGTGGACTACGGAAAAAACAACCGGTTTCGTCAGATATCGGCGCGTGTCGATTATCAGTTCTCCAACGGGATTATCCTGACCTCGATCACGAGCGGTAGTCGCTTCGACCAGGACCAGTTGCTGGATATTGACGGCGCCACGCTGTCCAACTTCAGTCGCGACACCACAGGGAAAATTGAGTCCTTCTCTGAGGAACTTCGGATCTCCGGGGAACTGAATGGAAATTTGAAATATACGCTGGGGGCAAACCACTCGGCGGACGACGTCAAGGAGTTCAGTCTTAATGATTTTTCTCAAAGCAGTCAGGCGCTTTTGTTCACGGGATTTGGTCTCCCGGCCCTGAAGGGATTCGGCGACTCCAATAATCAGAAGACGAATACGCAAACCATATTTGCCAGCGTCGACTACGCGATAAACGAAGACGTTAATCTGACGGGCGGGGTACGCTACACCCGGTCGAACAATGAATTTGAGGGGTGCACCTCGGATCCGGGGGATGGCAGCAGTTCGGCGGTCTTCGGTCCCTTCTGGAACTCATTTCGGGCGCAGATGGGAAAGCCGCCAAACCCGCCGATCGCGAAAGGTGGGTGCATAACCGCCAATGCTGAGATCGCACCTAAACTGGTGGTGGACAGTCTGAATGAGACCAATGTCGCCTGGCGGGCCGGTGCAGAATGGACGCCGCGCGAGCGGACCCTGCTCTATGCCAATGTCAGCAAGGGCTACAAGGCTGGTGGCTTTCCGTCGCTGGGGGGGACGTCGGCAAGCCAGTATCTGCCGGCAACCCAGGAGTCCGTGCTGGCCTATGAGGCGGGCTTCAAGACCACCACTACCAATCGCAGGCTGCACATCGACGGCGCCCTGTTCTACTATGACTATCAGGACAAGCAGATCCTGGGGCGCGTGCTGGACCCCCTGTTTGGCCCCCTGCTGCAGATGATCAATGTACCGAAGTCGAGGGTCGCGGGCGCTGAGCTTCAGGCCAGCTGGTTCCCCCTCGAGGGACTGAGCCTCACCACCGGCGTGTCCTACGTCGACTCTGAAGTGCTGGATGACTTCGTGAACTACAATCCGGACGGGGTCCTGACCAATCTGGGCGGGGAAGCGTATCCCAACACCCCCAAATGGCATGTGGTTGCCGACATTAACTATGTCTGGCCGATCGGCGATCGTCTCAATGGCTTTGTCGGCGGCGGGGTGAACTCCCAGGACGAGACCAATAGCCAACTGGGCGAACTGCCGTCGCTGAAAGTGAAGGCCTACAGCCTTGTTGACCTCCGCGCCGGTCTCGAAAGCCAGACCGGAAACTGGCGACTCTGGGCCTGGGGTCGCAATGTGGGGGATACCTATTACTGGACCGCCGCCAATCGCAACCTCGACACCACTGTGCGATTCACAGGACGTCCGGCGACCTATGGAGTGTCGGTCAGCTACCGGTTCCAGTAATGGATCGAGAGTCTGGCCACTCCGGCGGGATTGATGACCAGGCCTGCATCCTTCCGGGCGGCCTGGATCCAGTCGATCATCTCGTACTCGCGGTTGGTCTGGCGGAAGTCGAGGTCGAAGCCATGCCGCGCCGCGGCGGACGCGCACAGGGCCTCCACGTCGGCCAGGGTGCGCGAGCCATAGAGGTGCGGCTCCCGCTGGCCCAGCAGGTTCAGGTTCGGACCGTTCAGCGCATGGACCCGGCGGCTTATGGCGCTCTCCTGCGGCGGACACCGCCCGGAAAGGAGCGGCCTTCCGGCCTTATCCGCTTGTGCGCCCGTTGTGAACCATGCGGGACCTTGCCTGCCGACCGGAGGCAGAGCGTGGGCCCCGTGCGGATCATGGCTCCCGCTCCCTCAGCGCCCCAGGCCCGGACTAGAACCGCCGCGAGACGCCGACCAGGAGATCGAAGGTCCGGTAGTCCGCCTTCAAGGTCTTGCTGGAGCTCCGAAGGCTGGGGCTATCGATGGTGAAGACACGGAACTCGCCGAAGCCTGACCAGCGATCGGCGAGCGGGAGCTCCGCCCCGACAATGCCCTGATAGGCGAAGCGACCGGAGCGGGAGTAGTTGCCCAGGGCGTAGGGCGGAGGCGCGGAAGGCCCGCTGCTGGTGAGATCGAAGTCCAGCTCACGGCTGAAGCCCGCGCCGGCGCCGACATAGGGTCGAAGAGGGCCGACCTCGCCGAAGCTGTAAAGGCCGTTGACCATGATGGCGGTCGACGCAAAGTCGCCGCTCTGGGCGAGGCTGACGGGCAGACGTCGCACGTCGCTGGAGCGATACGTGTACTCGATTTCCGCCTTCCAGGGACCCTCAAAGTCGTAGCCAAGGGCGCCGCCGACCAGAAGGCCGCTGTCGAACTTGATCTTCCCGGCCGAAGGTGTGCCGTTCAGACCGGGTTTGACGCTCACATCCGTACTGTTGAGGGCTGAAAGCCCGCCGAACGCGCGGGCGTAGACGCCTGCGCCGTCGCCTTGAGCGAACGCCGCGCCGGCGCCAAGGCCTGCGCACGCCATCCCCAGGGCGAAAATCCTAAGTCCGCGTCCAGACATGAAGTCGTCTCCGTTTTTCCGACTGCAGTCGCTGAATGCAGAAGCGGCGCGGCCACTCCTTGAGCGGAAAACTTTGGCAGGAATGTGGACGGCGCAAATCCCGAAGCGTCACGCGTGATGGCGCCTTTCCGGGGCGAAGGGCGCCGGCAAAGCTTCAGGCCCCGAAGGCCGGATGAAAACGGAACCGGCCCGCCGGGATGTCGCCGGCCAGGGGCAGAACCATGAAGAACTCGGCCGGCTCGGCCTCCGGCGCGTGCTCTGGCGCCGGCAGGAAGCCATGCCGGGGATAGTAGCCGGGATCGCCTGTCAGGATGCAGCCTCGCGCGCCCTGGTCCGAAAGCCAGCGCCTGGCCTCGGCGATGAGGGCGCCGCCGACACCCTGCCTCTGCAGCGCCGGCTCTGCGGAGATGGGGCCAAGTCCGAACCATCCCTCCGCGCCGCTCTCGTGCGTGACCGGGGAAAGGGCGACATGGCCGACGACCCGGCCCTCGAGCTCGGCCACCAGGGAAAGACTCAGCGCACCGAGGCGCCTCAGGGTGTCGATCAGGTCCTGCTCGTCGCCGGCGGCGAAGGCCATGGGCGCGAAGGCCCGCCGGGTGAGGTCATGGATCGCCGGGTGATCCTGCTCTTCCTCCGGCCGGATCCGGATCGACAGTGGGCGCATGAACAGTGTCCAACCATTTTGAGAACCGGGAAATGGTGCCGCCTAGGTGACTCGAACACCTGACCTACGCATTACGAATGCGCCGCTCTACCGGCTGAGCTAAGGCGGCCCAAGGGGCTCTCGGGCGCTGTGGCCCGCGGACGGGGCCTACTTAGCGTTTCGCGGCGGTCTCGCCAAGCGGCGACGCAAAGGGGGCGAGGCGGCGGGCGGCTCGGGCTCCTCCTCGTCCTCGCCCTGCACGCCTTCGCCGATCGGGAAGGGAACCGGCGCCTCCAGCCCGGTGAAATCCTGCTCGGCGTAGGACATGGGCAGGTCCGGCAGGTCGGAGAGGCCGGGCTCGCGGCGCTCATGGCGGGGATGGATGAGCTCCCCCGTCTCTGCAAAGCTCACCGCCAGCCGCGCCCAGTCGCCGGGCTGGTAGGCGAAGGCCCGGCCCTCGGGGTCCAGGTCTGACCAGTCGGGCTCGCCCGGCGCCGCGATACCCCGGCCGCGCCAGACCCGCGCCTCGTCGGGGCGTCCGGCGGCGAAGGCGGCGCGGGCCATCAGGCCGGCGATGCGGGCTGTCAGGGGCTCAGCCTCCAGGCCCCGGGCCAGCTCCAGGGCGCGGGCG
>JBJTFE010000107.1:0-5579 GCA_046093265.1 Phenylobacterium sp.
GGATGGATGGTCATGGGATTGATGACCATGCCGCTCTCGTAGCGCTTGACCTCACGGACCTGGTCGGCCTGCTCGTCCACGGTGAGGTTCCGGTGCAGGATACCCATGCCCCCCGCCTGAGCCATGGCGATGGCCAGCCGGCTTTCGGTCACCGTGTCCATGGCGGACGAGACGATCGGGATGTTGAGGCTGATTTCGCGGGTGAAACGGGTGGCGGTGTCCACCTGCCCCGGCATCACCTCGGAGGCGCCGGGTTCGAGCAAAACGTCGTCGAAGGTAAGGCCTTCGCGAATCTCCATGAGACTCTCCATTTTGCGAGCCGCGTATAAGACCTAGCGCCCCCCCGGCGCAAGGCCGCTCGCAGGGCGGCCGCGGAATCCGGTCGCGACCAGGTAGGTCTCCGACGAGTCCGCGCGGCTCGCCGGCGGCTTGACGTTGCGGACCTGGGCGAAACTTTGCTTCAGCCGGGTCATGACTTCGCTGATCTCTCCGCCCTGGAAGGCCTTGGCGATGAAGGCTCCGCCGGGTGGCAGGACCGTTTCGGCGAAGTCGACCGCCGCATCGATCAGGCCGACGATCCGCAGATGGTCCGTCCGGCGATGCCCCACCGTATTGGGCGCCATGTCCGACATGACGAGGTCAGGCGGGCCGCCGAGCGCCTCGACCAGCCTGTCGCCGCATTCCGGGTCGGTGAAGTCCATCTGCAGCAGGGTGGCCGGCGGCAAGGGCTCGACCGGCAGGAGATCCACCCCCGCGATCCGCGTGACGCCCCGCTCGAGGGCGACCTGCGTCCAGCCGCCAGGCGCGGCGCCAAGGTCGATGACCCTCTGTCCCGGCTTCAGGAGGCCGAAACGGTCGGCGATGTCCGTCAGCTTGTAGGCGGCCCGGCTGCGATAGCCGTGGGCCCGGGCCTTTGCCGACCAGGGGTCATTGATCTGCCGCGACAGCCAGGCCTGGGACGAGGGCGTGCGCATCTTGGCGGTCTTGAGCCGCGCAGGCTTGCCCCTGCCCTCCTCCGTCCCCCCGGTCGGGGGGCGGACCATGCGTCTGCGGGGCGGGTCCGTCATGACCGCGCCTCCCGGAACTCGGACCGCCCGCGCGAGCGCCGACTACGGCCCCGGCTCCGGCCCGCCATCATGGACAGCAGGAGCCCCTCGCGCAGCCCCCGGTCCGCGACCCGGACACGCTCGCAGGTCCAGAGTTCTTGAACAGCCTGCAGTATGGCGGCGCCGGCAAGGACCAGGTCGGCGCGCTCGGGGCCTATGCAGGGCTGGGCGGCGCGCTCCTCCATGCTCATCGCAATGAGCCGTCCGGCGGAGGCCTCGCACTCGCTGCGGGTCATCCAGATCCCGTCCACCTGGCTCCGGTCATAGCGAGGGAGTTCAAGGTGAAGCCCCGCCAGACTGGTGATTGCACCCGACGTCCCGATGATGTGAGCCCGACCGGCGGCGAACGCGGGCCGGAGGGCCTCGGCAGGGGCGAAACCTGCAAGCTGGCCCCGGAAGCAGTCGACCATTCGCCGGAACCAGGCCTCCGGCGCTCCGATGTCCTCGGGGAACAGCTCGGCAAGCGTCACGACGCCCAGGGGGATGGACCTCCAGGCGCGGATGAGGGGTCGGCCGAATCTTGCGCCCGGAGCCTTCATGTCGACCCAGGAAAGCTCCGTGGAGCCGCCGCCGACATCGACGACCAGTGCGGCGTCCATCTGCCGGTCCAGGAGGCTGGCGCAGCCTGCGACCGAGAGCCTGGCCTCTTCCTTGGGGGAGATGACCTCCAGCCGCAGGCCGGTCTCTGCAGCGACCCGCTCGATGAACTCCGCGCCGTTCTGGGCCGAGCGACACGCCTGCGTCGCAATCGCCTTGAGCCGGGTCACGCCGCGCCGGCGGATCTTTTCCGCGCTGACCTTCAGGGCCGCTATGGCGCGGTCCATGGCGGGGGCGGAGAGCCTGCCCGTCTGGGACAGACCCTCGCCCAGCCGGACGATACGGGAGTAGGCGTCGACCACCCGGAACCCCCGCCCGCTGGGGGTTGCGATCAGCAGGCGACAGTTGTTGGTGCCGAGATCCAGCGCCCCGTAGAGCACCCTTCCCCCGGCGCCGTCACCCCGCTCGCGGCTCTCCTGAAAGGGGCCGAGCGGGCTTGGCGACTCTGACATCGACCCTGTTTCCGGATCAGCGCGACCGACCGCCGCGCCTTTTCATTCGCAGACTATCCCACCGTCCGCCTGCCCGAAAGGCGTCTTGCAGCGCTACGGGATTGAATTAGGTATAGGAACGGGTCCGGAGGGGACCGGAGTCGAACGCCATGAACGTAACGCAGGGCCGCGGCGGCGGCGGAGAACCGGCGCCGCCGGCCATCATCCGGACCGCGAAGTTCGCCATCGGCGACGTTGTGAAGCACCGCGTCTTCCCCTTCCGGGGCGTGATCTTCGACGTCGACCCGACCTTCAACAACACCGAGGAGTGGTGGCTGTCCATTCCTGAGCACGTGCGGCCGCGCAAAGACCAGCCGTTTTACCACCTGCTGGCCGAGAACGAAGACAGCGCCTACGTCGCCTATGTTTCCGAGCAGAACCTGCTGGCGGACGAGACGGGCGAGCCGGTCGGACATCCACAGGCGCCGGAGATCTTCGAGTCCTTCGAGCCTGGGCGATATCGGCTGCGATCGCGTAGTGGAAACTGAGGCTTCTCAATAGTCACGCCGCCAGCGCACCGAAAGGGTGTTGCCGCCCTGACCTGACAGCTTGGAGATCAGACTGAGGGAGCGGCTCACGTTCCATTCAACCTGGGCGGACCCTCCCTCCCAGCCACCTCCGGTGACGATGAGAAGAACGTTGTCCGTCAAATACTTACCGCCGGAAACTTCAAGTCCGTCGCCATTTGATCCCCCAGCGAAGGTCAGGCGGTCGAGGCCCGCAAGGCCGCGCAGGTTACCGATCACGTCGAGGGCGCCGCCTCCAGCCATTGCAGCAACGGCGGACGCCAACTGCGCCGTCTCGACCGGAGACAGCTGCGAGGCTGACCTCCCAAACAGGATCTGGGAGAAGATCTCGTCAGGTGGCAGGGGCGGCGTCGAGGTCAGGGTGACTTCGGGGCGCGCCGCAGTACCGCGAATCCGGACAATCGCGGTCAGCGCCGGGTCATTGCGGACCGCCGCAAGATCCAGTCGGATCCGGGCTGGATTCTCGGAGAGATAAACCACGCCCGAAGGATCGATTTCGAAGCGTTTGTCGGCAAAGGCGTAGGACCCCCTCACCACACGCGCGAGCCCGGACAGGCGCGGGCGCGATGTTGAACCGGAGACCCTTGCGTCCACCGACATCTCGAGATCAAGGCCCTGACCGCGGATGAAGACTTGCTGGGGAGCCTTCAGCCGGACATCCAGCGCCACCGCCGGCCCGGCGCTCTCGCGAGCAGGCCTGAGCCCAACCTCGACCGGACGGTTCACCTCGGTGACCGACAACGGCGTGACTCCCGTCGGCGTCGGGGCGGTGGCGGTCACGTCGGCCCGATTGATGGTCAGACCCCCGGTTAGGGTGACGCGACCATCCACCGCACGCGTCACCGACGCCTGGCCGGAGGCGATGGCGGTCGCAAGCTCGTTGTCGATGACGCGGAAGTTGAGGAGGTCCAGACGGAAGGAGCTCGCGACGCCTTCCTGCAGAGAAATGACGCCCGACCCCGAAATTGTTCCTCCCTGTCCATCGGCGCCCGACGCCCGGTCGACCCGGATCGCCGACTCCGAAAGCCGGGTCCGCACAATGACGTTCTTCAGCACAAGGCCCGATGCGGCGTCGGCAAAGGCGCCGTTCTCGATCTCGGCCTGGCCCTCGGCCCTCGGCGCCGCCAGGGTGCCGCTCAGGGCGCCATTCAGGGAAACCACCCCGCTGAGCGACTGTTCCCCGCCGACAAACAGATCCCAGAGGGGTTTGACTTCTCCATTGGCCTGAACCTGGCCCCGGAGCTGACGGTCCCGGTCCGGCTCGATGCGGAAGTCCGCCACCCGGGTCGAAACCGGAAGAACAACCTCGCCGTTCGCCGACATTCCCTGAGCGTTTCCGAGGTCGGCGGTAAGGCGGACTTCCTCTCCGCCCAGGCTGGCCCGGAAACGACCATTGACGCCAAGCGCGGCGTCAGCGTCGCGCGACCGAACTTCACTGAGTTGACCCGTCGCCGAGCCGGTCAGGTGTTCGCCCGACCCCTCAATCCGGAATTGTGCGTCCAGTCTGCCGGCAAGGTCGGGATCGATGACGTCTGCAGGGAGCGCGTCTATCCGCCCGTAGACCTCGGCCTTGGCCTTGGACAAGGCGACGTCGAGGTCGGCTCGCCCCCCCTTGTCGAGACCCAGGCGCAGTCTGGCCCGCCGCTGTGCGCCATCGACCTCAAAGACAGCCGTTTCCAGGGTCCGCAGATGACGTCCGGCCGCCTCGCCGCCGCCGTCGAAGGCGACCCGCCATCCGTCGCCCGACCTGTTCGCAACGCCCGTCCCGTCGATCCCCCACGCGCCGCCCAGCGTCTGCCCCCGGGCCTCAAGATCGAGCGCGAGCCGATCCAGGGGCCCCCGGACCCTGAAACGACCCTCCGAGACAGACAAGGTCTCTCCCGCGGATAACGCATTGCGGGCTGCGAGGTTTGCATCAAGCCAGACGCCAGCACCCGGCTTGTCCTCAATCTTGAGCGTTCCGGCGACGGCGCCGCGGGAAAGAAAGGCGCCGCGTCCCAGATCGAGTGAAAGGTTCGCCCTTGAGGGTCCCCGGTCCGTGAGCATCGCTTCGCCCCCGATCCGCAAACCGCCTGCATCGACCCGGATCCGGCTCAGCTGAACGCCCCCGCGGGGGAAACCGAAATCCGCCCCGGCAACCGCAGGACCATAGGGACTCGTAGCCCGGAGCTCCGCGCCGCCACCGGACAGGCTTGCGGTCATTTCCAGACGCGCCTGGGTGAGCTGGAGCCCCGGAACCGAGATGGCGTCGAAATCGGCGCTCATTCGCACATCAGGGGCAAGAACCCGACCTCCGATACGGCCGTCTCCCGAGGCCTTGCCGGCGATCTCCACCGGCCCGGCGATGAACGGGCCTGACGCCGTCCAGTCGAAGTCCAGTCCGACGCCGCCGGAGGCCAGGACGCCCCCACGCCCCGACGCTCGGAAGGCCTGCCCCTGAAGGATGAGTTTCTCGAACCGCACATCGCCTCTGTCGAGCACGGCCTGGGCCTCCAGGACTGGCCGGAGGCCCAGCAACCTGTCGGCCTCATCGCGGCCGGTCCGGAGCCCCTCGCCTCTTGCCGAACCGGTGAAGGTCCATGCCGCACCCGTACGGGGGGACCGGGCGCTCCAGCGACCGGAAAGGCCGCCGCCAGCGCCCGGAAGGATGGATCCGAGCCGGTTCACCACGGCCTCCCCGGAGAAGCTGAGCCCACCGAATAGATTGCGCGAACCGGACCCGGTGACCTTGAAGCCGGCCCCCGCCGCCCTGACATCCTTCACGAGCAAGGCCCCGTCCGTCAGCCGCGCAGCCCCCACGGACAGGGTGGGCGCAGCGAACCTGACGGGGCGCCTGGAAGGCGGTGTCGACGCCTGGC
>JBJTFE010000108.1:0-6200 GCA_046093265.1 Phenylobacterium sp.
CCGCCAAGGCTGAGCAGGCTGGACGTGTCGCGCTTGGCGAAGTCTGGATGGGTGAGGACCTCCCGCGCCATGGTGGGCACGCCGCTCATGGAAGTGACCTTCTCGGCCTCGATGATCCGAAGGGCCTCGCCAGCATCCCACTTGTACATCAGAACCATGGTTCCGCCCGCCGCCGTCGTCGCGTAGGCGCCGCAGTTGTTGGCCGTCACATGGAAAAGGGGCGTGGTGAGAAGGGCGACCGGCACCGGGACAGGAGCATTCGGGTCCGGCGCCACGCCCGTGGCGCGCTGGGTCGCCAGGGCCTGGGCCTGGCCTGAGAACATCATGTTGAAGAGGTTGGCGACACAGCCCCGGTGGGTCAGCTGGGCGCCCTTCGGGAAGCCCGTCGTGCCGGAAGTGTAGAAGATACAGGCGTCATCGTCGGGGTCGATCTCGGCGTCCGGTATGGACCCGCCGGTTGCGAGAACCTGTGACCAGGGGACATAGCCCTCCGTGTCGGGCGCCCGGACGGCCACCAGGGTCGCGCCCTGGACCATCTCCGGCTTCTCCGCGATCCGCGCCATACGCTCGGGATCGACGAAGGCGACCTTGGGCTGGGCGTCCTTGAAGCCGTAGGACATTTCCTCGGCGGTCCACCAGGCGTTCATGCCGACAACCGTGATCCCGACCGAGACGCAGGCCCAGTAGATCAGCATCCATTCCGGGAAATTGCGCATGGCGATGGCGACCCGGTCGCCGCGCTTCACGCCCTTGGCGTGGAGCCAGTTGGCGATACTGGCGACCAGACGGTGCGCCTCACCGTAGGTGATCCGCTCATCCTCATAGACGATGTAGGTGCGGTCGGCGAAGGCGGCGGTGGAGAGCCAGACGGCGCGGACGTTGGGCGGTGCGTTCTTATACACCTTCATTGGCGCACCGCGGACCTCCTGGACCACCAGCTCAAAGGGGGCGCCCGGCGCGGTCAGTTCGTCCCAGGCCTTCTTCAGTTCCTGATAATGCAACTCGTCCCTCCTCCCAGAGGGCGTGGCGCGCTCGCAGCCTTCGTCCCGTCTCAATCCATATGGCGCCCCGGCCCGGAAAAGAAAACCGCCCGTCGGACGCTTCCCTCATTCGCCGGCCATCCGCCGGGCCAGGTGCCGGTGAAAGCGCCAAAGCGACCGCTCCAGAGGACTCAGGGGGCCCGGTCGATAATCCGGACTCGAGACACCGGACTGGACGCCCTCACAGACGGCGATGTCCTCTGCGTGGATCGCCGCCATCTGTTCCTGGTAGCCCTCGGCGAAGCCGGAAAGGCCAGCGAGGTCCGGCGACGCCAGGAGGTGGATGCGCAGCCGGAAGCGATCCGGCTGAAGACGGTCCATCTGGTACCAGGCCCCCACTGGAGCTTCATCCTCGGTGAAGACCATAAGTCCGATGGGAAAGACGCACGCGACCACGAATCCATGGCCCTCGGGGGCGGCCGGAGGATTCTCGAGGATGGAGAAGGCGTCGCTGCCATCGCCCTCGAAGGTTCCCAGCCCGGGGTGCGTCAACTGGAGTGAGCGGGCGTGAGCACCGATGTGGTGGTAGGATTCGAGGAAGTTCTCGACCATCACCTTCCAGTTCCAGGGCGACTCCATCTCGATCACCCCGACCGTTGTCATCTTCTCGGGGGCCACGGGCGCCAGGCGGTCAGATAAGGTGAGGAGCGACTCCGACAGCGGACCCGCTCCGCCGTCCGCATTGACCCAGAGCCACCCGCCCCAGGCCTCTGAACGCAGTTCAGGAAGACGGCAGTCCTTGGGACTGAAGACCTCTGAACCCCGCATGGCCGGCGCGGACATGAGCGCCCCGTCAAGTCCGTAGCGCCAGAGATGATAGGGACAGGTCAGAACATCGGTCCTTCCCTCGCCGGTGACGACGGGCATGCCCCGGTGCCGGCAGACAGCGGACAGGACCCTGAACGTTCCGGCTTCGTCGCGCAGGGCGACCACGGGTGCGCCGGCCACATCTGTGCAGGCATAGTCCCCCTCGTTGGCCAACTGGTCCAGACGGGCCACCGGAAGCCAACCCGCCCGGAGCACCCTCTCGCCCTCGGCGGCGAAGACCAGGGGATCGGTGTAGGCGGCGCCGGGCAGGGCCGTGGCCCTCGCCGGATCCTCGCTGACTTTGCTGTAAGCCTCGATCGGGACCCGTGTCATGCCTGTTCCACCATTCGGCCTTCCTCCATTGGAGCCAGACGTCTTTGTGTCCAGCGATCAGGCATAGGAAATGGTCTATCGTCTGGGCCCTTCAAGGACCCCAGACACATATTTCTGCAGCCCGATTGGGCTTGAGTGATGAGGCTTGGTCTGGGGCGATCCGGGGGCTAATTGGCGATCCAGGAGGACGCCCATGACCGACACAGAGCGCAAGGACGCCAGCGCCGCCACCCGCGCCGCCCTCGAGGCCGCAAGGGCGAGCCTTGCCCCGGACGACGGCGAAGACTTCCGCCTCGCCGACCGGGGCTTCATCGCCTCCATTCCCGACGCCGACATCCCCGGCGCCTGGAGCCTCAAGCCCTACGCCTTCCTGGAGGGGGAGGCCGCGCCGACCGTGCACCCGGCCCTCTGGCGGCAGGCCCGGCTCAACCTGCGGCATGGCCTCCTCGAGGTGACCCCCGGCGTCTACCAGGTGCGCGGCTTCGACATCTCGACGGTGACCTTCATCGAGGGCGAGCGCGGCTACATCGTCATCGACCCCCTGACTTCGGCCGCCCCAGCCCGCACGGCCCTGGAGCTGATGCGCGCCCACCGAGGCGACAGGCCGGTAACGGCGGTCATCTACACCCACAGTCATGTCGACCATTACGGCGGCATACTGGGCGTCGCCTCTCCCGAGGAGATCGCCGCCGGCCTGCCGATCATCGCGCCTGAGGGCTTCCTGAAGGAGGCGGTGAGCGAGAACGTCCTGGCCGGCAACGCCATGAGCCGGCGGGCCACCTACATGTACGGCGCCCTCCTGCCCAAGGACTCGCGCGGCCACGTGGATTCAGGCCTCGGCAAGGGCGTGTCCGGCGGCAAGGTCGCCCTGGTCCCGCCGACCGTCTCCATCGCGCGGACCGGCGAGCGCCTGGTCGTGGACGGGGTCGAGATCGTCTTCCAGGTCACGCCCGACGCCGAGGCGCCGGCCGAGATGAACTTCTTCTTCCCGAAGTTCCGCGCCCTCTGCATGGCCGAGAACTGCACCTGCCATCTGCACAACATCTACACGCCCCGGGGCGCCCAGGTGCGGGATTCGAAGTCCTGGAGCCGCTACATCGACGAGGCCCGCGACCTGTTCGGATCGGACAGCGACGTCATGTTCGCCAGCCATCACTGGCCGCGCTGGGGCGGGGCGGAGATCGACGTCTTCCTGCGCAAGCAGCGCGACCTCTACAAGTTCATCCACGACCAGACCCTGAGGCTGGCCAACCACGGCCTGAACGCGCCGGAGATCGCCGAGGTCCTGCGACTGCCCCCGACCCTGGCGTCAGAGTGGTACACGCGCGGCTTCTACGGGACGGTCAGCCACAACGCCAAGGCCGTCTACCAGCGCTACCTGGGCTGGTTCGATGGCAACCCCGCGCACCTGAACCCGCATCCGCCCGTCGAGGCGGGACGTCGGTACGTGAAGGCGCTGGGCGGGGCGGACGCCGTCATCGCCGAGGCGCGACGGGCCCAGGCCGAGGGCGACTATCGCTGGGCCGCCGAGGTCCTGAACCACCTGGTCTTCGCCGACCCGTCCCATGCCGAGGCGCGGAACCTGCAGGCCGACCTGCTGGAGCAGATGGGCTACCAGTCTGAATCCGGCCCCTGGCGGGACTTTTACCTGACCGGCGCCCAGGAGCTGCGGACCCCCATCCCGGCGTCGGACAAGCCTCGGCAGGCCGCCGGGACCCAGCTGCGCAACCTGCCGGCCGAGAGCCTGCTCGACAGCCTCTCCGTGCGCCTGAACGGCGAGGCCGCCGGCGACATGGAGCTGGACCTCACCCTGGCCTTCCCGGACGGGGAGGGGACCTTCACCCTGCGGGTCGAGAACGCCGTCCTGCATCACAGGGACGGGGAGGGTGCGCCGCAGGTGGCGCTGAGTCGGGACCAGCTCATCGACCTGGTCATGGGCGCCGCCGAGCTGGGCGACGTGGCCTCCGGCCAGCCCGGCGAGGCCGGCCTCGGCCGGCTGCTGTCCGTGCTGGACCGCTTCGACCTCTGGTTCGGGATCGTGACCCCCTGAGGCTCAGATCCGGCGCTCGCGGCCTTCCCACCACGGCTCGCGCAGCTTGCGCTTGAAGATCTTGCCGGAGTCCTCCCGGGGCAGGGCGGCGCTGAACTGCACCTCCCGCGGGACCTTGAAGCCGGCCAGCTGGCCGCGGATCCACAGCTTGACGTCCTGCGGGTCGATCTCCTGGCCGTCCTGGGGCTGGACGACGGCGCACAGGGCCTCGCCATATTCCTCGTCGGGAATGCCGAAGACGGCGCAGTCCGCCACCCCAGGCATCTTCAGCAGGATGGCCTCGATCTCAGCGGGATAGATGTTCACCCCGCCGCTGATCACCAAGTCCGAGCTGCGGTCGCACAGGTGCAGGAAGCCGTCGGCGTCGAAATAGCCGATGTCCCCCGGCGAGATCAGGCCGAACTTCTCCGCCCGCCGCCGCTTGGCGTCATCGCCGTGATAGGTGAAGTCCACCGAGCCCAGGTTGCGTCCCAGGACCTCGCCGGGCACGCCCACGGGGCAGTCATTGCCGTCCGCGTCCACCACCCGGACGAGGGTGTTGGGCATGGGCCGGCCCACCGTCCCGGGATGGGCGAGCCACTCCTCGGCGGTGCAGAAGGTGACGTTCCCCATCTCGGTGGAGCCGTAGTACTCGTTGATCACCGGGCCCCACCATTCGATCATCTCGCGCTTCACGGGCGGCGAGACGGGCGCGGCGGCGTGGGCCACGAACCGAAGGGATGACAGGTCGTAGCGGTCGCGCACCGCCTGGGGCAGCTTGACCAGGCGGTTGAACATGACCGGCGCCATGTTCAGGTGGGTGATCCGCCTGTCCTGGATCAGGGCCAGCAGGGCCTCGGGGTCGAACCGCGGCATGACGGCGACATTGGCCCCGATGTTCACCGAGACGTTCGAATGGGCGTTGGGCGCGGAGTGGTAGATCGGCCCCACCACCGCCGTGACGATCTCCTGCGGCCGGTCCATCCAGTCGGCGTAGCCATAGGAGCGCAGCAGCATGGCCATGGACGCCTGGGCCTGGGCCTCGTTGGCGGCGCCGCGCTTCACCCCCTTGGGCCGTCCCGTGGTGCCCGAGGTGTAGATGATCACGCTGGGCGCCCGCCGCGCCTCCCCGGACCAGGGCGGGAAGCCCTCGAGCCAGCTTCCCCACTCCAGGTCGACCGGCGCGACCTCGCCCGCCGAAGGGGCAAGGCCATAGGCGGACGTCACCGCCGGGGGCGTTCGGACGCTGATGACCTGGACCCCCTCCGGGATCGCGGCGCGAAGCCCGGCGAGCAGGTCGGCGTGGATGACCAGCACCCGCGCCCCACAGTCCCTCAGGACATAGTCCGCCTCGTCCAGGGTGCAGTGCCAGTTCACCGCAACCGGGAAGGCGCCGAGGATCCCGGCCGCCTGGACCACCTCGAAGAAGGCGAACTCGTTGCGCAGGCAGAAGGCGACGGCGTCGCCCTCGCGAACCCCCAGCGCCTCCAGGCTGGAGGCCGCCTTCAAGGCGCGTTCGCGGAGGGCGTCCGCCGTTGTTTCCCGTTCACCGCACCAGAGCCTGCCCATCGCCGCGTCCTCCCGTTTCAGGGATGCAACCACGGGCCGGACGTCGTGGAAAGACCACAGGACACAGGCGTGTTGGGGGCAGGGGCAGGGATGGACCCGAAGGGGTGGCCATGCGAGTTTGACCGTCCCTCTCCCCGATTGGAGCCCAAGCCATGACCGCCCGCATCACCTCTTCCTTCGGGGCCTTCTCCACGGCCCGCGAAGTCGTCGCCGGTCATGACCTGACCGGCCGCACCGCCCTCATCACGGGGGCGGCCACGGGACTCGGCATCGAGACCGCCCGCGCCCTGGCGGAGGCCGGCGCGGAGGTTGTCATCGCGGCGCGGAAACCTGACCTCGCCACCGCCGCTGTGGCCGACATCAATCGAACGGCGAAGGGGCCAGGCGCCCGTTTCGAGATGCTTGACCTGTCCAGTCTTGCC
>JBJTFE010000109.1:0-2616 GCA_046093265.1 Phenylobacterium sp.
CACCCGGGTGACGCGGCCGGCGACCAGCTCGCGCAACTGGTAGACCACCGCCGCCGTCGGCGCGTGGATGCGGTGTTCCTCGGAAATCCGCAGCCGGATCAGCGGCCGGTCGCTCTCGGGGATGGTCTCGAAGTCCACCGCGTCCGGGGCGGCGATGTAGTCCAGCCGGATCAGGTGGGTGGAGGCCACCTCCGCCGGGTTGGGCCGCAGCGCCGCCGGGTCCCGGAGCCACGCGACCACCGGGGTGATCACATAGCCGGAGCGGGTGGGATAGTCGTCGAGCAGGCCCAGGATCTCGCTCTGCAGCAGGTCCAGCCCGACTTCCTCCGAGAGTTCCCGCAGGGCGGCCTCGGCGTGGGTCTCGCCGGGGTCGAGCCGACCGCCGGGAAGGGCCCACTGGCCGGAGTGCGCCCGAAGGGCCGGGGCGCGCCGGGTCAGGACAAAGGCGGCCTGGCCCGATCCGTCGTCGGCCTCAGTCAGGGTCAGGGCCACCGCCGCCCGCTTCAGGTCCTCGCCCGGATAGGCGATCCGCGGGAAGCCGGCGCAGGCCTCGGCGAGGCGCGTCCGGAGAAGGGGTGTGAAGGACAGGGACATGCAGCGTCTGTCCTAAGCCTTCCGGGGGCGGCCTGTCATCCCCCGGGGATGGCGGCCCCCCAGCCCAGAGCCAGGGTCAGAAGCCCGCCGCCCGCGCAGGCGGCCAGCACGCGCAGGACTCCCCACCGAAGGCCGAAAACCAGGACCAGGGCCAGGCCCGAGAGTGCGACGGTGCGGATATCGAGGCTGGCCGCCATCGGCGCCGGCAGGCGCAGCGGTCCGGCCTCCAGGGTCACGACCTCCCGGAAGAGCACGTGGAGGCTGAACCACAGGGAGAGGCTGGCGATCGCGCCCACCACCGAGGCGGTCAGGGCCGAGAGCGCGCCCCTCAGCAGGGGGGAGGCCTGGAGGCGCTCGATCCAGGGCGCGAAGGTGAAGATCCAGAGAAAACAGGGGGCGAAGGTCACCCAGGTGGTCAGTCCGGCCCCCAGCAGCCCCGCCACGAGGGGGGTGAAGGGTTCAGGCGCCCGGAAGGCCGCCAGGAAACCGACGAACTGGGTGACGAGAATCAGCGGGCCGGGCGTGGTCTCCGCCAGACCCAGCCCGTCGGCCATCTCCGGCGTGGAGAGCCACCCGAACCCCTGCACCGCCTCCTGGGCCATGTAGGCGAGCACCGCATAGGCGCCCCCGAAGGTGACCACCGCCAGTTGCGAGAAGAAGACGCCGATACGCCACAGGACGTGGTCGGGGCCGAGGGTCAGGATCACCGCGACCATCGGCGCGGCCCAGACGACACCCCACAGCAGGGCGCTCCGGAGCGAGGCGCTCCGGGGCGGCGCGACGGGATCGGCGGCGGCGCCCGGCGCGAGGTTCAGCCAGCCGGGGCGTGTCCGCGCCACCAGCGCGCCGAGGACGCCGGCCGCCGCCACCACCCAGGGGAAGGGAACGGCGAAGGCGAACAGGGCCAGGAAGGATGCGCCCGCAAGGCCCCGCCGGAACGGCGTGTCCAGGGCCCGCCCCCCGATCCGGATGAGCGCCTGCAGCACGATGGCGAGGACCGCCGCCTTCACCCCCAGGAAGATCGCCGCGAACCAGCTCGCCTGGGCGGCCATCACATAGGCCAGGGTCAGGGCGAGGATCACCAGGGCCCCCGGAAGGACGAACAGCAGGCCCGCCGCCAGCCCGCCCCGCCAGCCATGCAGCCTCCAGCCGATCCAGGTGGCCAGCTGCTGGGCCTCTGGTCCGGGAAGCAGGTGGCAGAAGTTGAGGGCGTTGAGGAACTGCGACTCCTCCAGCCACCGCCTTTCCTCGACGATCTCGCGATGCATCAGGGCGACCTGACCGGCCGGCCCTCCGAAGCTGAGACAACCGATGCGGGTGAAGGCGGCGACAAGCTCGCGGAAGGTGGGGGGGCTCAGGGGGTCCGACATCAATTCCTCACAGCCTTTCGTCCGCCGGCGGGCGGACGGGAAAGGCAACGCTTGGGCGGTGAGGCCTGTCCGGGAGGTTGCGGGATCCCGATGACGAAGACGCTATCCCGCGGCCCGCAGTCGGGCAAGGGCGCTGACCTCAGATCCGCTCGGTCGGCGGCAGGCGCCAGTCGAGCCGGAGCGCCAGGATGCGCAGGCCCGTGGTGACGACGGCGCAGGCCCCGATGGCCAGTCCCGCCGGCGCACCCGCCAGGGTCAGGGCCACATAGGCCGCCCCGCCGGCCGCCGCGCAGATCGCATAGGGGCGGTGGTCCCGGAAGAGGGTTGGAATCTCATTGCAGATCAGGTCGCGCAGGACGCCGCCGAAACAGCCCGTGATCACCCCCATCAGGATCGCCACCAGGGGAGGTTGGCCTGCGACCCAGGACAGGTGGGCGCCGGTGGCGCTGAACAGTCCCAGCCCCACCGCGTCGGGGATCCGCAGCCAGCGCTCGCCGCTTTCCAGGCCCTTGCGGCCCACAAGGATCGCGCTGCCGGCGCTCAGCACCAGCACGGCCAGGAAGACGCCCTGGTGCTGGACGAAGAAGAAGGGCCGCCGGTCGATCAGGATGTCCCGCAGGACCCCGCCGCCGAAGGCCGCCAGGAAACCGCA
>JBJTFE010000110.1:0-7875 GCA_046093265.1 Phenylobacterium sp.
ATCGCCCTGAGTCCGGGCTTGCGGGTGATCCCATTCGCCGTCGTGTCGATCGGCGCGGCCATCCTGGCCGGGCGCCGATCGACCAAGGCCCAGCTGGATGAGGTGCGAGGCGTATCCGAATCCGCGGCGCCGACCGAAGAGGCGGAAGAGCCGATCAGCCAGACCCTGGCTATTGATGAGATCAAGATCGAGCTTGGCTATGGCCTTTTGCCTCTGATCAATGACCTGGAGGGACGCCGGCTTACCGATCAGATCAAAGCCCTCCGGAAGACCCTCGCCTCCGAGTACGGCTTCGTCATGCCGCCCGTCCGGATTCTGGACAACATGCGTCTGGCTTCCCAAAGCTATCTCATCCGGATCAAGGAGCTGGAGGCGGGCGACGGGGAGGTCCGTCTGGGCTCGCTGATGGCGATGGATCCCCGGGGCGGTCAGGTGGAGCTGCCCGGCGAGCACCTGCGCGAGCCGGCGTTCGGCCTGCCCGCAACCTGGATCGAGGAAAGCCTCCGGGAGGAAGCCGCCTTCAGGGGTTACACGGTGGTGGATCCGGCGACGGTCCTGACGACGCACCTCACAGAAATTCTGAAGGATAACATGCCGGACCTGCTATCCTACGCAGAGGTCCAGAAACTGTTGCGCGACCTGCCCGCTGAGCACAAGAAGCTCGTCGATGACATCGTTCCCTCCGTCGTATCGGTGACCACGATCCAGCGGGTGCTCCAGGCCCTTCTCCGGGAGAGGGTCTCAATCCGCGATCTGCCCTCAATCCTGGAAGGCCTGAGCGAGGCGGCGCCTCATAGTGGTTCACTGACCAATCTGGTCGAGCAGGTGCGCTCGCGTCTTTCCCGGCAGTTGTGTTTCGCCCATCGCGGTGAAGATGGCGCCCTGCCGATCATCACGCTCTCCCCTGAGTGGGAGGGCGCGTTTGCCGAGTCTCTGGTGGGGACGGGCGAGGATCGCCAGCTTTCCATGCCGCCGTCGCGCCTCCAGGAGTTTATTCGAAGTGTCGGGGACGCCTTCGAACGGGCCGCCCAGGCGGGCGACTCTCCCGTCCTGCTGACCAGCCCCGGTGTTCGCCCCTTTGTTCGATCGCTGATTGAGCGTTTCCGGGGGCAGACCCCCGTCATGAGCCAGAACGAAGTTCATCCTCGGGCCCGACTGAAGACGGTTGGAGTGATTTGATGCCACGGCTGGGATGTCGACCGGCGTGTTGCAGGCGCTTAGAGGGCCTGCTAGCGAGATGGCCTTCGCGGACGGCGACCCGCTCCAGGTGGAAAGCTGATGTTTGATCTGAAACCGAACAGCCGACCGGCGAAGTTCACGACCGAGATGCTCTGGGACCTGATGTCCTTTGAGAACCTGATGACACGGCAGGTCATCCACCTGATCTACTGGTCCGGGCTTGGGGTGACCGCCTTGATCGGCTTCGGCTTCATCGGAACGGCGGTCGGCGTCGCGATACGCGAACAGTCACCCTTCGGAATCCTACTGGGCATCGGGATATTGGCAGGCGGCGTCCTGGTGATCGGGATTCTGGCCCTTCTCTGGAGGGCCTTTTGCGAGTTGTACGTCGCGCTTTTCCGCCTAAGCGATGACATCCACGCCCTGCGCGAGGCAAATGAGGCGGAGGCGGACCCTGCGGAGTCCCGCCGCGCCTGATCAGGTCCTCGGCATGGCGCGCGCTGCAAGGCGGGCGCCGAGTTCATCCATTTCGGCGGTCTCTTTTCGCGCCGCTTCCTGGGCTTTGCGTCGGGCGATCGCCTCAGCGACGCGCTCGTACTTTTTCTGGGTTTCAAAGGCCTCGGCGAGGGCGTCGCGGGCGCCCGTCTCCTCCTCTGACACAAGCTCGATTTCACCCAGGATCCGGACCCGTCGGGTCTTGCATCCCGCAAGGTATCCCGCCTGGTGGAAGCTGGCCGCGGGCTCGCTGCGCACAAAGGCGACCTCCGCCTCATACTCGGCGTCCAGCATCACCAATTTTATCTCGGCGGCTTCCCTTCGCGCGACGACCTCCGCGAGACGCTTCTGACGAAGCTCGACCTCGTAGCCGGCGATGCGGATCAGGCTCTGCTCCCAGCTCAAGCGGCACCACCCGCGAGTATCTGCTGCAGGCGATCAAAGGACTCCGGCAGACTGGACACTTCATCCTTGTCCTGACCGAGAAAGGCTTCCAGCGCAGGGTTCAGGCCGATCGCCCGATCGACAAGCGGATCTGAGCCCATGCGATAAGCCCCGATCCGGATCAGCTCTTCCATATTCGTGTAGGCCGCCAGGACCTGCCGGGCGTCGCGTACGATCTCTCTTTCCCGGAAGTCCTGACAGCCGGGCACGGTTCGGCTGGTGGACTTCAGGACATTGATTGCGGGGAAACGACCGCGCTCGGCGATCGATCTCTCCATTACGATGTGGCCATCGAGAATACCACGTACGGCGTCGGCGATCGGTTCGTTGTGATCGTCTCCATCGACGAGGACGGTGAAAAGGCCCGTGATAGGACCCGCCCGGGCGCCATCTGGCCGGACCGGACCCGGCCCGGCGCGCTCAAGCAGTTTGGGGAGCTCTGAGAACACGGTGGGCGTGTAGCCTTTGGTGGTCGGCGGTTCGCCTGCCGCAAGCCCGATTTCCCGCTGGGCCATGGCGAAGCGCGTAACTGAATCCATCAGACACAGGACCTCTTTGTCCTGATCCCGCATGAATTCGGCGATCGCCAGGGTCATGTAGGCTGCCTGGCGCCGCTTCAACGCGGGCTCGTCGGACGTGGCGACGACAACCACCGCTCGCTTCAGACCCTCTTCCCCGAGAGTTTCCTCGATGAACTCGCGAACCTCGCGGCCCCGCTCGCCAATCAAGCCGACCACCACAGCATCGCACTCCGCCTGGCGCGCCAGCATGGACAGAAGGACGGACTTGCCAACCCCGGATCCAGCGAACACGCCCAGGCGTTGTCCCCTGCAGCAGGTCGTGAAGACGTTCATGGACCGAACCCCGAGATTCAGACGTTCACCCACCCGGTCACGGGCGTGTGCCGGAGGCGGCGCAGCGCGAAGCGGATAGGCCACCGCCCCCTGCGGCAGGGGACCGCGTCCATCGATGGGCTCGCCGAATGCGTCGACGATCCGCCCCAACCAGGCGGCGGTTGGCCGCACGCTGGCTCCCTCCGGCCGGATGTGTATGGCCGCGCCGGGCGCGACGCCTTCCACCGGGCCAAACGGCATCAGCAGCGCCCGCGACTCCCGAAAGCCGACGACCTCTGCAGGCAGAGGCGCTTCCCCGCGTCTCGAAATCTCCGCCCGGGCGCCCACGGCCAGACGTGTCATGCCGCCCCGGGCCTCGATGAGCAGACCGGAAACGGCCGCCACCCGCCCCGTCACTACCAGGGAATCCACCCTCTCGACGGCTTCGATCAAGCTCTGCACGGCGCAGTCTCCAACAGGCGACTCACGGGAATAAGAGTGTTTCCTACAGCCTTAATCGCCTGTGAAGACAGGAATGACTCCTGCACTTCAGGCTGAACTTCCTGGAGGCCTTGCGACGTGAAAACCGCGCCGCGCAAGAACGCCAAGAGCCAAACCCGCCAGGAAGGCGGCGGTCAAACTGCGAGCCGGCCGAAGCCGCACCTCGTCCGACAGACTGAAGGCCTGCGGCGGGAGCGCTTCCAGCGGCGCAAAGAGGTCCTGGTCGCCGCAGCCTTCACCAGGAGACAGTCCAGCCCCCGCCTCCGCAAGAGTTGCGGGTCCAGGATCGGAACTCAGATCCAGGGCCAACATGGGTTCCTCCCATTGGTCAGAGCGGCACAGTCTACAGGATATGGGCGCCGCGGACCGCTCCGCCAGTCCGGAAACGCCAGAGAATGTTCGCGCAAGACGCTCGATCTCAAAAGATTCAGGGGCGCTTCGCGCATGGCCAGCGAATCGGAACTTGCAGCTGATTCGCGAACCGGGTTAACGATTCGGCCATCAAGGTTACCGACGTTAACCTGTCTTAAATTAACTGTCTGGCAGTGTGAGGGTGCTGGCCCCTTTCGAGAAGCGAATCAGGGTCTGAGCGAGAGGGGCAAGGAGGCGAGTATGCGCGTATTGCTGATCGAAGATGACAGCGCGACGGCTCAGAGCATTGAATTGATGCTCAAGTCTGAAGGGTTCAATGTCTATACGACCGACCTGGGTGAAGAGGGCATAGATCTGGGCAAGATTTATGACTATGATCTCATCCTGCTTGATTTGAATCTTCCTGATATGAGCGGAATGGACGTTCTGCGGAACCTTCGGGTGGGGAAGATTGACACGCCGATCATGATTTTGTCCGGCACCTCCGAGATTGACACCAAGGTCAAGACGCTCGGTGGCGGGGCTGACGATTACATGACCAAGCCGTTTCACAAGGACGAACTTGTCGCCCGGATTCACGCCGTCGTGCGGCGCTCGAAGGGTCATGCACAGTCCGTGATCCGCACCGGCGACGTGCTGGTCAACCTCGATGCCAAGACCGTCGAGGTCAACAACAACCGCGTTCATCTGACCGGCAAGGAATACCAGATGCTGGAGCTGCTTTCCCTCCGCAAGGGAACGACTCTGACGAAGGAAATGTTCCTGAACCATTTGTATGGCGGGATGGACGAGCCTGAGCTGAAAATCATCGACGTTTTCATCTGCAAGCTCCGCAAGAAGCTGGCGGCCGCCGCGGATGGCAAGCACTACATCGAAACGGTCTGGGGGCGCGGCTACGTGCTCCGCGACCCGATGGAAGGCCAGGCCGCCGCCTGATCCGGCCGCAACTGAAGTTCCGGACGCCCGCCGCCATGGCGGGCGTTCTTGTTTTCGGAGCGGCGGTCGGTAAGAGTCCCCCGCACTTCCGGGGGGAAGGGAAATGACAATGAACCGGCTCGGCGCCCTTTGCCTGACCCTCGTCGCCGGCCTGGGCCTGGCCATTTTCCTTGGTCAACCGCCGTCGCCACGCCCTGCCGACGCTCCGACGGAAGCCTTCTCTGCAACACGCGCCCTCGCCGACGTCGGCGTCATCGCCCGATCGCCCCACCCGGTGGGATCGCCGGAGAACGCAGAAGTTCGCAATTACATCGTCCTTCGGATGCAGGCTCTGGGCCTCTCTCCGGAAGTCCGGCCGGACTTCAGCTTCAGGCGCCTCGACCGTATCGAGCAGCCGGTCTTTCTTGGAGGTCGGGTCGAAAACATCATTGGGGTCCTGCCCGGAAAGGACAGGTCGGCGCCGGCGCTCGCCCTGGTGGCCCACTATGACAGCGTCCCCAACTCGCCCGGCGCCGCCGACGACGCCGCCGGGGTCGCCACGGTTCTCGAAGTCGCCCGTATGCTCAGAACGGGCCCGGTCCCTTCCCGTGACGTGATCTTCCTGCTGACCGACGGGGAGGAGGCCGGGTTGCTGGGCGCTCAGGCGTTCTTCGAGCGCGATCCTCTGGCCCGCCGTATCGGCTTCCTGATCAACATGGAGGCCCGGGGGGGTGGCGGACGGGTGCAGATGTTCCAGACGGGCAAGCACAACTCAGGGACGATCCGCCTCCTTCAGGAAGCGGCTCAGAGTCCGACCTCATCCTCCCTGGCGGTCCTGCTTTACTCCGCCATGCCGAACGATACGGACTTCACTGTTTCACGGGCGGCCGGAGTCGCCGGCATGAACTTCGCCTTCATCGGTCGCCAGTTCGACTACCACGCGGCCAGCTCGACACCCGCCAACCTGGACCCTGGCAGCCTTCAGCATATGGGGAACCAGGTCTCGGCGGTCGCCCTGACCCTCGCCCGATCAGCGGCGCTGCCTTCACAGGGACCGGACAAGGTTTTCTCTCACGTCGCCGGCGACCTTCTCATCGCCTATCCTGCGGCGCTGGGATGGCTGATCCTGGCGGTCGTTGGCGGACTGCTGGCCCTGGCGGTGCGAAACGCACGGCGCCTTGGAGCCCTGGACGCGCCCGGGGTCGTCCGAGGGGTCGGCGCGGGCGTCTACCTCCTGCTTCTGACCAGCGCCCTGCTTCACCTGGCGCGGCGGATCGCCGCGAGTGGCGACGGCTTCCTCGAACAGCGGGGGCTGCTTGCCCGGGCGGGCGTGTGGGAAATTGCACTCCTCCTGATAGGCTTAGGCGTTCTCCTGCTGACCCCGTATCTCGCGGCGAGAGGGCGTGGCCGGCTGCAGGCGTGTGCGCTGGCGCTGGTCGCCGGAGCGGCCGCGCTCCCCTTCGGTTGGGACCTCGCCGCAGTCGCCCTCGGGATCGCAGCGGGAGTTACGGGCGTTATGACCTTCGGCCCACCCGTGCGCGTGGCGCCGGCCTGGACCGGTGTACTGCTGACAGCCCTCGTAACCGCGACTGTGCTCCAGGTCATCGCGCCCACCGCCGCCTTTCTGGTCGCATGGCCCCTGCTGGCCGCCTGCCTCCTCGCCCTCCTGACCTCGCTCGGGGCTTCTGGAGCCCGGTGGCGCCTTCCGCTGGCGGGGTTCGCCATGGGCGCCCCGGTCACGGCCTGGTTGCTTGGCTATGCCCACGGAGTCTTCCTGGGTCTCGACCTTCCCGCCCTCCTCGCCGTCTTCGCCTGGCTGAGCGCCCTCACCCTCTGGCCGCTGCTCCACGGAGACGCCGGCGAAGCCAGGCTCGACAGGAGGGTCCCGATTGTGACGGCGGGCGCCGTTGCAGCGGGCCTGGCCCTCGCCGCCTTCCTCCGTCTGGCGCCGCCCTGGAGTGAACGCCTGCCCGAAGTGACCGTGGTGCAGCACCTGCAAGACGAGAACACCGGCGAGGCTTTCCTGGTGTCGCCCGAACCTCACCTTTCGCGCTGGAGCCGCAGGGTTCTGGCCCGAGAGGGCGGCAGGCCCAGCCCCGCAAGGGATCAGCTTGTCACGCGCGGTCCCTACTGGTCCGCCCCGGCGCGACCAATCGCCCTCAAGGGGGTCGAGACCAGCCTTGAAGGGTTACCGGATGGCCGCAAGCGGCTCGTCATCAGGGCGCCCTCAGACGCCCGTGGCCTAAGCCTGGACCTGCGCAGCAACACCCTGGCGACCGGGGCCACCGTCAACGGCCAGCCCGCAAGCCTGCTGGCCGCGCCCGGCGTCTGGAACCGGATCCGCCTTGAGGCGCCGCCGCAGGAGACCGTCATCGAGTTCAGGCCGGCGGGACCGGGGTCTCTGGAGGCGAGAACCCTGACCCGCCTCTCCGGCTGGCCTGCCGGGGTCGCGGCGCTTCCGCCCCGCCGCCCGTCGGAGCGACCCTTCTTGAACAGCGACACGGCCCTTGTGAAGGCGGAGCGCACCTTCAACTGGTGACGAGGGAAACCGAAATGTCTGATGTGGTGATCTATCACAACCCGGCCTGCGGAACTTCCCGCAACACCCTCGCCCTCCTGCGGGGGCGGGGGCTGGAGCCCGAGGTCGTGGAGTACCTCAAGGCAGGTTGGACAGAGGCTCAGCTGAAGTCCTTGGCCGCCCGGGCCGGTGTTCCACTCAGCACCTTCCTGCGCACACGAGGAACGCCTGCCGAGGCGTTGGGCCTGACCGCCGAAGGAACCACCGAAGACGAACTCGCAGCCGCCATGGTCCGCGATCCTATCCTGGTGGAGCGTCCGGTGGTGGAGGGGCCGCGAGGCGTCGCCGTCTGCCGCCCGCCGGAAAAGGCGCTCGATCTCTTTTGATGGAGCCGCGAAAAAGGGCCTCGTCGCCAGACTAGGCCCTGATCCGGTTTCGGGAAACGATCAGTCGAAGACGATGACCGAGCGGGCGAGACCGCCCTTCTTCATGTCGTCGAAGCCCTCGTTGACCTGGTCCAGGCGGATGCGCTGGGAGATCATCTGGTCGAGCTTCAGCTTGCCGGACATGTAGAAGTCCACCAGGCGGGGCATGTCGACCGGGAAGCGGTTGGAGCCC
>JBJTFE010000111.1:0-5000 GCA_046093265.1 Phenylobacterium sp.
GCCGACGATCAGCAGGATGACATTGCCGCGATAGGTGTCGCGGTCCATCTCGCGGGTGGCCGGATTGTGCACCAGCATGGAGATTAGGTCCGCAGAGGGCTCGGCATTGACCTTCTGGTTCCACAATTCCTCGAAGGCGACAAAGCACTCCGTCAGGGCCTGGAACTTGTGTTCCCAGCTCTTCACGGGGCCGTGGCCGGGCGGATTGGTCACCATGTCCGACCAGTAGGTCAGCTTGCGGCGGTCCTCGAAGGGGAAGTCGAACAGGGTCGCCAGGGTCATGGCGGTGAGTTCTTTCGAGACGAGGTCGACCCAGTCGAACTCCTTCCCGATGGGCAGAGAGTCCAGGATCAGCCCGGCCCGCTCGCGGACGATGGGCGCCATGCGCTGAAGGTTGGCCGGCGCCACCGTCGGGCTGACCGCCTTGCGCTGCACGCCATGCTCGGGCTCGTCCATGGTGATGAAGCCGGCGCCGCCGCCGGTGCGGGGACGGGCCAGTTCGCCCAGCACCTTCTGCTGCTCGGCCAGGGCCACCAGGTTCGGCAGGGTGATGCCCTGGGCCGACGAGAAGATTTCGTGGTTGGTGTCCACCGCCATGATGTCCTTCCAGCGGGTCACGGACCAGTAGGGCCCGAAGTCGCTTTCGGCGGTGAAGTGAACGGGGTCCTCGCGCCGAAGGCGGGCGAAGACCGGCAGGATGGTGTCGTTCTGGAACCGGTCGGGCCGGCCCGGATTCAGGAGCTCAAGGGGGGTTTCGTTGGCCTCGCGGACAGCCTCGTCGGACTCGATCCTGACGGCGATGTTCATGGCGCTCTCCCGATTCGGGCCGCGTGCCTCCGCAGCCGCTCACCGGAAGACCCTGCGCCCGGGGCCCTGCTATGTCAACGTGCGTTGACTTTCTGGAGCGCCCGGGGTCGGCGGCGCCGGGGACCCCTTCCGGTCAGTCCTCGACCAGCTTCTTCTCGCGGGCCGAAGCGACCATGGCTTTCTGCAGCTTCTCGAAGGCCCGCACCTCGATCTGGCGCACCCGCTCGCGGCTCACCCCGTACTGGGAGGCCAGATCCTCGAGGGTGGTGGGGTCATCCTTCAGGCGCCGCTCGGTCAGGATGTGCCGCTCGCGGTCGGTCAGCTCGGTCATGGCCGCTTCCAGCAGGCTCATGCGCTGGGTCCGCTCCTGGTCCTCGGCGACCTGGGTCTCCTGACTGATGGCGCCGGTGTCCTCCAGCCAGTCCTGCCATTCGCTTTCACCATCCACCCGCATGGGGGCGTTGAGGGAGGCGTCGGGCCCGGACAGCCGGCGGTTCATGGAGACGACTTCGGCCTCCTCGACCCCCAGTTTCGTGGCGATCAGCTCGACCTGGTCGGGATGCAGATCGCCCTCCTGGAAGGCGGAGATGGCGCTCTTGGCCTTGCGCAGGTTGAAGAACAGCTTCTTCTGTGAGGCGGTGGTGCCCATCTTCACCAGGCTCCAGGACCGCAGGATGTATTCCTGGATCGAGGCGCGGATCCACCACATGGCGTAGGTGGCGAGGCGGAAGCCCTTGTCGGGCTCGAACTTCTTCACGGCCTGCATCAGGCCGACATTGCCCTCGGAGATGACCTCGCCGATCGGCAGGCCATAGCCGCGATAGCCCATGGCGATCTTGGCCACGAGCCGCAAATGGCTGGTGACCAGCCGGTGCGCCGCCTTCGGATCCTCGTGCTCGCGCCAGCGCTTGGCCAGCATGAACTCCTCGTCCTTGGTCAGCATGGGGAACTTGCGAATCTCGGTCAGGTAGCGCGAGAGCCCGCCTTCAGGGGTCATCACGGCCAGAGCGTTCGCGGACATCGGTCGATTTCCTCCAGATGGGAGGACAGCAAAGACCCACCCCCCAGCTCGGATATCACCTAGTCACCGAAAACGGCGCCTTCAAGGCGAAGCGGCTCGCGGCGCCGTTACAATTCCGACAGACGCGCCTCCAGCGCGGCCATGTCCGGCGGCGGCGGGGAGTCGAACCTCAGGCGCGCACCCGTCACCGGATGGACGAAACCGAGCACGGCGGCGTGCAGGGCCTGGCGCGACAGGCCGGACGCCCCCACCGCCTCGCGGACGGGGGCGGCCGGCGCGCCGGAGCCGTAGACCGGGTCGCCCAGGCAGGGGCACCCCATCGAGGCCATGTGGACCCGGATCTGGTGGGTGCGCCCGGTCTCGAGCCGGCAGGCGACCCGGGCGGCCAGGGGTGCGGCGGCGGGGCCGAAGGCGCGCTCGGTGCGATAGTGGGTCACCGCCTCCCGACCGCCGGTCTTCAGCACCGCCATCTTCATCCGGTCATGCGTCGAACGACCGATCCGCGTCCGGACCTCGCCGGCCGGAGGGCGCGGGGCGCCCCGCACCAGGGCGACGTAGCTGCGCTCGATGTCGTGGGCGGCAAACAGGGCGGCGAGGCCCTGGTGGGCGGCGTCGGTCTTGGCGGCCACCATGACCCCCGAGGTGTCCTTGTCCAACCGGTGCACGATGCCCGGCCGCGCGACGCCGCCAATCCCCGACAGGGAGGCGCCGCACTGATGCAGGAGGGCGTTGACGAGGGTGCCGTCCGGCACGCCGGGCCCCGGATGCACCGCCATGCCGGCGGGCTTGTCCACGACGACCAGGAAGGCGTCCTCGAACAGGACCGTGAGGGGGATGTCCTGGGGCTCGGGAACCGCCGCCGCCGGCGCCGGGACCGCCACCCGGTAGATTCCCGCCGCCGCCCGGCCGGAGGGGTCCGTCATGACCGATCCGTCCCGGCTGACCGCGCCGGCCTCCATCAGGGCCCTCAGCCGGGCCCGTGACAGCTGCGGCAGGGCGTCGGCCAGGGCCCGGTCCAGGCGCCCCGCCGCGCCGGCCGCCAGGATAGCCTCCAAAATCTCGCCGCCGGACGCGGCCCCCGGCTCGTCTTCGTCAAATCCATCGGGTGTCTCGGGCGCGACCATGGGGCATGATCCCGACTCCGGGGAGGCGTGCAAGGCCTGGGCTCTCGACACAGGTTCGTCATCGGGCTTGTCTAGGAGTAGAAATCCGGGGCCGCCGGACCTGGCGGCGGGGGGAGACCAAGAAGATGCGCATTGATCGTCGCCGGGCCCTGGCCCTGTTTGGAGCGGGAACCGCCGCCGTCGCGGGGCCGGCTGCGGCCCAGGACCAGAGGGTGCGGTTTGACCACGGGGTCGCCTCCGGCGATCCCACCGCTGACCGTGTCATCCTCTGGACCCGGATCACCCCCATGGACCCCTCCGCCGGATCCATCGCCTATGAATGGAGCCTCAACCCCGTAGACCGAATGGCGGGCGGGGCGAAGTCGGGCCGGGGAACCACCTCTGCGGCCCGTGACTTCACGGTCAAGGTCGACGTCGGCGGTCTGGACGCCGGCCGGGCCTACACCTTCACCTTCACCTCGAACGGCGTGACCTCGCCCATGGGCCGCACCCGCACCCTGCCCGAGGGCCCGGTGGAGGACGCCGTCCTGGCCATCGCCTCCTGCGCCCTGTACCCGGGCGGCTATTTCAATGCCTACCAGGCCATCGCCGACCTGCCCCGGGTGGACGCCGTGCTGCACCTGGGCGACTACATCTACGAGTACGCCGCCGATGGCTACGGGGCCGAGACCGGCAAGAGGCTGAACCGCCTGGTCCGCCCGGCCCACGAGATCGTCAGTCTCGCCGACTATCGTAACCGCCACGCCCAGGTGAAGACCGATCCCCAGCTCCAGGCCGCTCACGCCCGGGCTCCGTGGATCGTCGTCTGGGACGACCATGAGACCGCCAACAACGCCTGGGTGGGCGGCGCCGAGAACCACGAGAAGGACGAGGGATCCTGGAACCGGCGCAAGGCCGCGGCGATCAAGGCCTATTACGAGTGGATGCCGATCCGGGAGCCGGACGGCGGCGGCTTCTCCATCAACCGGGCCTTCGAGTTCGGCGACTTGGCCACCCTCTTCATGCTCGAAACCCGCATCACCGCCCGGGATGAGCAGCTCGACTATGCCGTGGACCTGAACGGACCCGACGGAAAGCCGGATGTCGCCCGCTTCCGGCGACGCCTGGCCGACCCGGATCGGCGCATGATGGGACCGGCCCAGGCGGACTGGCTGCGTCGGGGCCTCGCCAACTCGGTCCGCTCCGGACGCACCTGGCAGGTCCTCGGCAACGAAGTGGTCATGGCTCGCGTCGGAGTTCCCGACATCAGGGCTGCGATGGAGCCCGCCCGGCTCGAGGCGGCCATCGCCCGGATGGGGCCGGGCGGCGCGGCGCGGATCGACCGGATGAGCGGAATCGGAAAGCTGGGCCTGCCCTACGGCCTGGACATGTGGGACGGCTATCCCGCCGACCGTCAGCGACTTTACGGCCTCATCCAGAGAGCCAGGGCCAACGCCGTGGTCGTCTCCGGCGACAGCCACGCCTTCTGGGCCAATGAACTCTACGACGCCCCGGAGGGCGGCGACCGGGTGGCGGTGGAGTTCGGCACGACCGCTGTCACCAGCCCCGGCGCCGGCGATGTGCTGACGGACGTCCCGGTGGGCGACTTGATGGCCGCGGCAAACCGCGAGGTGATCTACTCCGACCAGTCTGCAAAGGGCTTCGTCCTCCTCACCCTCGGGCGTGCAGCGGGCAAGGCCGAGATGGTCGCCGTCTCCACCATCCTGGAGACGACCTTCACCACGCGCGTCCTGAAGACCTTCACCTTCACGCCGGGCCCCGACGGGGTTTCCGGGCTGACGGAAGCCTGAGGCGGATCAGCGGGCCTCGCGGTCGGGCCCTGCGCCCGGCACAAGGGCGAGGCCGGCGCCGTCCGGGGTGACGCTCCGGAAGAAACAGGTGCGGGCGCCGACGTGGCAGGCGCCGCCGTCGCCCTGGGGCCGGACCCGGAGGAGAACGGCGTCCTGATCACAGTCGATCCGCACCTCTTCCACGACCTGGACCTGGCCTGAGGTCTCGCCCTTCTTCCAGAGGGCCTGGCGGGAGCGGCTGAAATAGACGGCCTCGCC
>JBJTFE010000112.1:0-13396 GCA_046093265.1 Phenylobacterium sp.
CCCCGCGCGTCCCCCCTCATCCGGAGACGCCCGCCATGATCACCCCAGCCTCGCTTCCTGCCCGTCCCCAGGTCGGCATTGTCGGCGCCACTGGACTGGTCGGCGCCATGATGCGCGAGATCCTCGCCGAACGCGGCTTCCCGGTCGCCAGCCTTCGCCTCTTCGCCTCCTCCCGGTCGGCGGGCGCGACCCTGCCCTGGAATGGCGGTGAGTTGCAGGTCGAGGATGCCGAGACCGCCGACTTTTCCGGCTTGGACCTGGTCTTCTTCTCCGCCGGCGGGGCCGCCTCCCGCGTCCTGGCGCCGAGGGTCGCGGCGGCCGGCGCCATCGTCATCGACAACTCTTCGGCCTGGCGCAGCGACCCGGATGTTCCCCTGGTGGTCTCGGAGGTCAATCCCGGGGCCCTGGAGCGTTTGCCGAAGGGGATCATTGCCAATCCCAACTGCACCACCATGGTCGCCATGCCCGTGCTGCGGCCGCTTCACGAGGCTGCGGGCCTCCGGAGCCTGGTCGCCAGCACCTATCAGGCGGCCTCGGGCGCCGGGATCGAGGGCATCCGGATCCTGGAGGCGGAGTTCGCCGCGGCGGGTCCGAACGCCGCCGCCCTGGCCCGTCGCGGGGACGCCGTAGCCTTCCCGCCGGCGGCCAAGTGGTCCTCGACCCTGGCCTTCAACGTCAACCCCCTCAACTATGTGCTGGGCGAGGACGGCTATACCGAGGAAGAGGCCAAGTTGCGCGACGAGACCCGCAAGATCCTGGGCCTTCCCGACCTGCCCGTCAGCGGCACCTGCGTCCGAGCGCCGGTCTTCACCGGTCACTCCCTGTCGATGAACCTGGCCTTCGATCGCCCCCTCTCGCCGGACAGGGCGCTGGACATCCTGTCCCGGGCGCCCGGCGTGATCCTTGCGCAGGCCCCCAATCCCCTGGCCGCGACCGGACAGGATGCGGTCTTCGTCGGACGGGTGCGGGCCGACCCGACCCAGCCGAACGGCCTCGCCCTCTTCGTCAGTGGAGACAATCTGCGGAAGGGGGCGGCCCTGAACGCCGTCCAGATCGCCGAGTTGCTCCTTCAAGGGCGTTGAGGGGCCCCTTCCCTCCCGTCCCGCCTCAACGCCGGGCCTGTACATCGGCCCGGATTCCCGCTGCAATCGGTCGTCGCCCAGGCCCTCCCGGGCGGCTCCCGAACCCGATCGCCTGCGAGGCCCGCCCCATGTCCGACGCCATCCCCGGATACGACCGTCCCGCCGTCGAGGCCTGGCTGGCGGCGAACTGTCCCGAGCTCTCCGGTCCCTTCGACTGGGTCCGCCTGCCGGGCGGTCACTCGAACCTGACCTGGCGGCTGACGGACGGCCGGGGCCGGCAGGCCGTGATCCGCCGCCCGCCCCTGGGGGAGCTGCTTCCCAAGGCCCACGACATGGGCCGGGAGTTCCGGGTCCTGTCCGCCCTGAAGGACACCCGCGTCCCGACGCCCCGCCCCCTCGCCTTCTGCGAGGACCCGTCCGTCACCGGCGCGCACTTCTACGTCATGGACTTCCTCGACGGGCATCCCCTCTACACCGTGCAGGATGTGAAGGACTGGGCGCCGGAGGCGAAGCGCCGCGACCTCGGCTTCGCCTTCATCGACGCCCTCGCCCAGCTTCACGCCCGGGATCCCGCCGCCGTCGGCCTGGGCGACCTGGGCAAGCCCGAGGGCTATGTGGAGCGGCAGATCAACGCCTGGGGCCGGTCCTGGGCCGCCTCGGTAGGTCCCGCCGGCTTTGACGACCCCCGCGCCCATGAGGTCCAGGCCTTCCTGCGCGCCCGCCTGCCCGGCCAGGTCCCTGCGCGGATCGTCCACGGCGACTTCGGCATCCACAACATCCTGGTGGGGCGGGACGGCGGCCTTCTGGCCGTCATCGACTGGGAGATCGCCACCCTGGGCGATCCTCTGGCGGATCTCGCCTACGCCCTCAATCCCTTCCCGGACCCGTCCGATCCCGAGCCGCCGGCCGAGACGGCCCCGCACGGCCAGCCGGGCTTTCCGACCCGGACGGAGCTGGCGGCGCGCTACGCCGCCACCGGCGCGGACCTGTCGGGCCTGAACTACTACGTCGCCTTCAACCGCTGGAAGAGCGCCTGCATCGTCCACGGCGTCTACGCCCGCTACATGGAGGGCAAGAAGAGCACCGAGGGCGTCGACACAGAGGGCCTGAGGCTCAGCGTCCTTCGCAGCCTCGAACTGGCGGCCCGGGCGGCGGCGGACTAAGGCCCCGGGCTTGGCGCGCTCGGGCCATCCCTTTCCAGTCTCCCGGTCTTGACCCGAGCCCCCTCCGCCACCTACGCCTGCGCGGGCTTTTGGGGTAACCGGAGACCATCATGCGCCGCCTTCTCTTCGCCGCCGTCCTGGGCCTCGTCGTCGCCGGCCCGGCCGCCGCTCACGACTATGCCGCCGGGGCCCTTCGCATCGACCATCCCTGGACCCGCCCGACGGCCGCAGGCGCTCCCACCGCCGCCGGCTACTTGGAGATTACAAACACAGGCAAGACGGCCGACCGGCTGGTGTCCGCCAGCTCCGCCCACGCCGCCCGGGTGGAAATCCACCAGTCCTCCATGGAGGGCGGGATGATGCGGATGAAGGCCCTGCCCCAGGGCGTGGAGATCCCCGCCGGCGGCAAGGTGAGCCTGGCGCCCGGCGGCCTGCACATCATGTTCTTCGGCCCCAAGGCCGCCGTCGCCTCAGGCGACCGCATCCCCCTGACCCTGACCTTTGCGAAGGCGGGCAAGGTCACCGTCCAGCTGGCCGCGGAGTCCCGGTCTCCGGCCAAGCCCGCCGCCATGCCAGAGAACCACCGGCACTAGCCGGCGGCGAGCGCGGCCCGGATGTCGGCCTCCAGGGCCTCGGGCGGAGTGTTGGGCGCATAACGCTTCAGCACCCGTCCGTCCCGGCCTACGAGGAACTTCGTGAAGTTCCATTTGATCGCCCGCGTGCCCAGGACGCCGCGCTTCTGGTCCGAGAGCCAGTTGAACAGCGGATCCGCGGCCGGGCCCTTCACATCCACCTTGCCCAGAACCGGGAAGGTCACGTCATAGGTCAGGCTGCAGAAGCTGGCGATTTCCTTGGCGTCGCCCGGTTCCTGGTTGGCGAACTGGTTGCAGGGAAAGCCCAGCACCACCAGGCCCTGCTCGCGATAGCGACGCCAGAGGGCCTCGAGGCCCTCATACTGAGGCGTAAAGCCGCACTTCGACGCGGTGTTGACCACCAGCACGACGCTGCCTGCATAGTTCGAAAGCGGGAGGTCACTCCCGTCCGCCGCCCGCGCGGTGAAATCCGTCAAACCCTTCAACGCCCTGTCCTCCGAATTGCGTCAGACCCACGGACCCCGGCGGGAGCTACGACGTCTTGCCGTCGGTTCCGAACGGATCGAGGATATCTGCATTCATACGCTTACGCCGTACATATTTCATACCTCGGCCGCGAGCAAGCGCGCGGACGCGGCCCCTCAAGGAGATCGCCCCGCGCATGACCCTCCCACCTGCAGAGATGGAGACGCTCCTCGCCGTCATGGCCCGCCTTCGGGACCCGGCGGGCGGCTGCGCCTGGGACCTGGAGCAGACCTTCGCCACCATCGCCCCCTATACGGTGGAAGAGGCTTATGAGGTGGCGGACGCCATCCAGCGCGGCGATCTGGACGACCTTAAGGATGAGTTGGGCGATCTCCTCTTCCAGGTGGTTTTCCACGCGCGTATGGCCGAGGAACAGGGGGCATTCGCCTTCGGCGATGTCGTCGCCGCCATTGTCGGGAAGATGATCCGGCGTCACCCTCACATCTTTGGAGACGCCAGCCAGCGGACGAGCGGCGAGCAGGTCCTGGCCTGGGAGGAGGTCAAGGCTGCAGAGCGGGCGGGCAAGGCCCCCGCAGCGGGTCTGCTGGACGACATTCCCGCCGCCCTCCCCGGCCTGACCCGGGCGGTGAAGCTCTCGAAGCGGGCCGCAGGCGTCGGCTTTGTCTGGCCGAACACAGAGGCGGTGCTCGACAAGCTGGATGAGGAGCTGGCCGAGTTCCGCGCCGAGGTTGCTTCGGGCAACCGCGCGGCGCTTCGGGAGGAGTTCGGAGACGTGCTCTTCGTCATGGCCAACATCGCCCGGGACCTCGACATCGACCCGGAAGACGCCCTGCGCGAAGCCAACGCCAAGTTTGTCAGACGCTTCCGGCATATCGAGGCTCGCCTTGCCGAGGGCGGCCGGACGCCCGCCCAGTCCGACCTCGCCGAGATGGACTCCCTGTGGGACGAAGCCCGGGCGAAGGACAAGTCGGGAAGCCTCTAACCCCTTGTCATTCCTCCACCTCTTGAGGGGGAGGTGGACCGCGAAGCGGAGCGGAAGGGGGGCTGCGGCCCTTCAGCACGCCCCCTCACCGGGCTGCGCCCGGAGCTCCCCCGCAGGGGAGCAATTAAGGCGCTGTAATTCCTCCACCTCTTGAGGGGGAGGTGGACCGCGAAGCGGGCCGGAGGGGGACTGCGGAGGCGGCGTTGGTGAAGAGTCGTTCCAGCTGGCCCTGGGCCTGGTCGGACAGGCTGACGAG
This sequence comes from Phenylobacterium sp., assembly GCA_046093265.1. GTDB lineage: Bacteria > Pseudomonadota > Alphaproteobacteria > Caulobacterales > Caulobacteraceae > Phenylobacterium. The sequence goes on from JBJTFE010000112.1 coordinate 4,563, forward strand.
GAGGTTCACCGCGCCGTCCGGCTCTTCATTCCGCTCCAGCACCCGGCCGTGGCGGTAGAGCCAGGCCACGAGGTCCCCCTGCCCGGGCCGGGCGCGAATCTCGACCGGCGGGGCTTCGTCGATCAGGCCGGCGATGCGGGCGAGCAGGGCCTCGCACCCCTCCCCCGTGGCGGCCGAGACCAGCACGGCGGCGGGCCGGGCGCGCAGGGCGTCGGAGGCCAGCGTCTCACGAGCCTCGGCATCCAGCCGGTCGGCCTTGTTCCAGACTTCGATGACCCGTCGGGCCTCCATCTCGACCCCAAGCCGCTGGAGCACCTCCCGCACATCGGCGGCCTCGGCGTCGCTGTCGGAGCTGGCGATATCTCGGACGTGCAGGATGACGTCGGCCTCCTTAACCTCCTCGAGGGTAGCCCGGAAAGCCTCCACAAGCTCGTGCGGCAGGTCGGAGATGAAGCCGACCGTGTCCGACAGCACCACCGGCCGGCCGCCCGGCAGGCGCAGGGTGCGAAGGGTCGGGTCCAGGGTGGCGAATAGCATGTCCTTCGCCTCGACGCCGGCGGCCGTGAGTCGGTTGAAGAGGGTCGACTTGCCGGCATTGGTGTAGCCGACGAGGGCCACCGAGGGGGCCGGGGCCCTCTGTCGGGCCGCGCGCTGCAGGGTGCGCGTCCGTCGGACCTCGTCGAGCTCGCGCTTCAAGCGCCCGATCCGGTCGGCGATCAGCCGGCGGTCGGTTTCGATCTGGGTCTCCCCCGGGCCGCCCATGACGCCGAAGCCGCCGCGCTGGCGCTCCAGGTGGGTCCAGGTCCGGACGAGGCGGGAACGTTCATAGGACAGCCGCGCCAGCTCGACCTGAAGGCGGCCTTCGCGGGTGCGGGCCCGGCGGGCGAAGATTTCGAGGATCAGCCCTGTCCGGTCGATGACCTTGACCTTCCAGGCCTTCTCCAGGTTGCGCTGCTGAACCGGTGTCAGGCTGTCGTCGACGACGGCGACGTCGACCTCCAGGGCCTCGCACAGGGCCCCGATCTCCTCCACCTTGCCCGAGCCGAACAGGGTGGCGGGGGTCCTCTTCCGCAAGGGGACGACGAGGCCCTGGCGCACCTCCAGGTCGAGGGCCCGGGCCAGTCCCTCGGCTTCCTCGAGACGCGCCGCCGCGCTGCGGCCCTGGCCGCGCCCCTCACGCTCGGGATGGATGACCAGGACGCCCTGGACGGGCGCCTCGCGGCTGATGCTGCGGCTGGTCAATCGGCGTCGTCTTCGTCCGGCTCGTAAAGCTGGACCGGTTGGGCGGGCATGATGGTCGAGATGGCGTGCTTGTAGACAAGCTGCGACTGGCCATCCCGGCGAAGCAGGACGCAGAAGTTGTCGAACCAGCTGACCACGCCCTGCAGCTTGACGCCGTTGACGAGGAAGATGGTCAGGGGGGTCTTGGTCTTCCGGACGCTGTTCAGGAAGGTGTCCTGCAGGTTCTGCTTCTTGTCGCCGGACATGGCTCTGGGTTCTCTCTTGTTGGGCGGGGCGCCTCGCCCCCGCCGTCGACCGCTAGATCGCCGCGGCTCTGGCTTCCGCAATATAGAGGCTGCGGAGCCGGGTTGCCACAGGTCCCGGGCGTCCCGCCCCCACGGGCTTGCCGTCGATCGCCACCACCGGCATGAGCAGGGCGCCTGCGCCGGTGAAGAAGGCCTCCCGGGCCGTGAGCGCTTCCTCGAGGGTGAAGGCCCTCTCCTCGATCCGGATGTTCTCCGTCCGCGCCACCTCCAGCAGGGTCGCCCGGGTGACCCCCCTCAGGATATTGGCCGAGGTGTCCCGGGTCACCAGCACCCCCTCGGAGGTGACGATCCAGGCGTTGGAAGAGGCGCCCTCGGTGACGAGGCCGTCGGCGTCGACGAACCAGGCTTCGGCGGCGCCAGCGGACCGGGCGGCCTGTTTGGCCAGGACGTTGGGCAGGAGGCCCACGGTCTTGATGTCGCAGCGTCCCCAGCGGTTCTCGGGGGTGGTGATCACGCTGACGCCGCCCGCCGCCCGCGCCTCAGCGGCTGCGGGGTCGGTCCGCTTGACCGTCACCACCACTGCGGGGGGCGTCGGCTCGAGGGGAAAGGCGTGGTCACGCGGGGCCACCCCGCGGCTGACCTGTAGATACACAAGGCCGTCGCGGATGCGGTTGCGCCGGATCGTCTCCTTAAGGACGGTGGTCAAGGCCGCGCGGCTCATCGGCATGTCGATGGACAGCTCGCCCAGGCTCCGCTCCAGGCGGGTGAAGTGCCCCTCCGGATCGCACAACCGGCCGTCGGACATCGCCCAGACCTCATAAACGGCGTCCGCCAGCTGGTAGCCCCGGTCCTCGATGTGCACGGCGGCGTCGGCGTGACGCACATAGGCGCCGTTGACGTAGGCGATGCGTCCCATCAGCCCTCCTCCCCTTCCAGAGCCAGCCTCGCGCCGGAAAGCCCAAGGGATTTGAGTTTCCGGTGCAGAGCAGACCGCTCCATCCCGATGAAGCCGGCGGTTCGGGAGATATTCCCCGAGAATCTCAGCATCTGGGCGTGAAGGTACTCGCGCTCGAAGGCCTCCCGCGCCTCCCGGAGCGGCAGCGCGATGATCCTGTCGGCTCCGAACCCGGCGGCCATCGGCGACCGGGTTTCCGGCTCCGGAGGAATCATCTCCGCGGTGATGGGTTCAGCCGGATCGCCCGAGGCCAGGATCAGGAGCCGCTCGATCTGATTCCGGAGCTGGCTCAGATTGCCCGGCCAGGCCCGCACCTGCAGGGCCGCAAGAGCGTCGTCGGAGAGCGTCCGCCGGGCCAGTCCCCCGGCCTCTGCAATCTTCCGGACGAAGAAATCGACCAGGTCGGGAATATCCTCACGGCGTTCCGCCAGGCCCGGCACATTCAGGGGAACGACGTTCAGCCGGTGGAAAAGATCCTCGCGGAACCGCCCTTCCGCGATCTCCGAACGGAGGTCGCGGCAGGTCGACGAAACGACCCGGACATCCACCTGAACATCGGTATCGCCGCCAACCCGCCGGAACCTCTGCTCGACAAGGACGCGAAGTATCCGGCTCTGGGTCTCCCGCGGCATATCGGCCACTTCTTCGAGATAGAGGGTGCCGCCGTGCGCGCGCTCGAAGACGCCGATCTTGGCCGGTCGGCCAGCCTCACCCTCCTCGCCGAACAACTCCACGTCGACGCGCTCGGGCGTCATGCCTGCAGCGCTGATGACCATGAACGCGTTGCGGCCCCGCGGACTGGCGGAGTGAATCATCCTGGCGACGGTTTCCTTGCCGGCGCCCGGCGGGCCCGAGATCAGCACGCGACTGTTGGCCAGCGCCAGTTTGTTGATCAGGCCGCGCAGTTGCTGCATCGCCGGCGAACGGCCGATGAGACCCTCAGGGGTTACCGTGCGGGCGCGAAGCCGGCGGTTTTCCCGACGCAGGTTCGCCGCTTCCAGCGCCCGTTCGACAACCAGGAGCAGCCTGTCTGACTTGAAAGGCTTCTCCAGGAACTCGTAGGCCCCGCGCTTGATGGCGCTCACCGCCGTTTCGATGTTGCCGTGCCCGGAGATCATGATCACCGGAAGGTCGGCGTCGAGGCCCTTGACCAGATCCAGCAGCTCCAGCCCATCCATCCCGCCGCCCTGCATCCAGATATCCAGGATCAGAAGGGCGGGCTTGCGCGCCCGGATTTCGGAAAGCGCGGACTCCGAGTCATTGGCCGTCCGCACCGCGTATCCTTCATCGGTGAGGATTCCTGCAACGAGGTCGCGGATGTCGGCCTCATCGTCCACCACAAGAACGTCCGCCGGCATCAGGCCTTCTCCTCTTGCGTTTCCGTCGCAGCGGGTCCCGCTGCGATCCGGGGCAGGCGCAGCATCACCCGCGCCCCCCTCCCCGTCTCTGCGTCCGTCAGGACAAGGTCCCCCCCGTGGTCCTCCAGGATGCGCTTGACGATCGCCAGACCCAGGCCTGTGCCCTTCTCCCGCGTGGTCACATAGGGCTCTGTGAGCCGGTCACGGTCCTTGTCCGGCAATCCCAATCCGTTATCCGAGATGGCGAAGGTCAGGGTCGTTGCATCCTCGAACACCCCCGCCCGGATTCGTCCGGGGGGCTGGCTCTCGATCGCCAGCCTGGCGTGCACGGACTCTGCGGCGTTCTTGAGCACGTTCGCGAGAGCCTGGGCCAGCATCCGTCCGTCCACACGAAGCCTGGCGTCCGGCAGCGGCTCGTCCAGGCTCCAATCGATGTCGGGGTCGGCGACCCGGCGGGCGAAAACCGCCTCCCGAAGCAGTTCCGCCGCGTCCTGTTCGGCCAGCTGGGGCGCGGGCATCCGGGCGAAGGCGGAAAACTCGTCCACCATCCGTCCGATATCCCCGACCTGCCGGACGATCGTCTCCGTGCAGCGGTCAAAGGTATCCAGGTCGGCCGCCTCCACATTGCGCCGGAACTTGCGGCGAATACGCTCCGCCGACAGCTGTATGGGCGTCAGCGGGTTCTTGATCTCGTGAGCGATGCGGCGGGCCACGTCACGCCAGGCGGCGTTCCGCTGGGCGGAGACCAGCCTCGTGATGTCGTCAAAGGTCAGCACGAAACCCTCGCCGGTGCGGCTGGCCCGCACCCTGAGCCGCAAGGTCTCCCGCCCCCGATTGACGTCCACCTCGCCCTCCGCATGGCCGACATCTCGCGCAATGGAGAGAATCTCCCCGACCTCGGGCGCGGCGGTCTCCAGGGTCGTCGGTGTTGCGAAGACGGGATCTTCAGGAAGATCCAGAAGCCTCGCAGCCTGACGGTTCGCCGCGGAAATTCGGCCGTCGACGCCCGTGGCCACAACCCCGGCGGAAACCTCCGACAGAACGGTCTCGATAAACTGCCGCCGTCGTCGCGCCTCGTCGCTGGCCCGCGTCAGAGCCTCCTGCTGCTGGGAGAGATCCCGGGTCATGTCGTTGAAGGCCCGCGACAGCACCGCAATTTCTTCCGGGTCGGCTGTAGCGTCCACCCGGGCGGACAGGTCGCCCCTTGCAACGCGCTCGGCGGCCTGGACCAGTCGTCCCACCGGCGCCGAGATCGAGCCCGCCGCGGCCATGCCGAGCCAGACGGACCCCACCAGCACCAGCAGCGCGGTCTCGAGATAGGCCAAGGCGAAGGCCGTCTGGATCCGCTCCCGGCTCTCAGCGGCGTCGCGATATGAAACAAGGGCCGCCTCGGCCTCGGACAGGTTGTCGACGACGCCGGCGCCGACCGGTCGAACCAGATACAGATAGGCGTCCGGATAGGCCTTCAGCCGGAACAAGGTGCGGCTCAGGTTCGCGGATACAAAGATGTCGCCCTCGTCGGCGGCGCTGAAAGCCGATTCCGGGGGTGTCAGGAACCCCGGCGTCGCGGGGCCCTCCGACCGGGCCAGGACGCGCCCCTGACGGTCGATGAGGTAGGCGGCGGGGAAATCATTGTCTGAAGCCTGCTGCGCCAGGAAGAGACCGAAGGTGACCGGCGAGTCCGCCAGCGCCCCCGCCGCGCCGTTCAGGTCCGCCGACATAAGCGTGACCCGATCCCGGACATACCGCTTCTGCTCTTCAAGGTAGCTGCGGAAAACCGACGCCGAGTTCTCGACCACTGTTTGAACGCGGGAGGAAAACCAGTCCTCAACGCCGCGATTGACCAGAACACCGTAGAACAGTGCGACGAGCAGCGCCGGCGCCGTGGCTGCGGCGGCGAACAGGGTCACGAACCGCAGATGAAGGCGCGCCGCCGGGTCCGCAGTCCGCGCCCGGACGAGTTGCACGACCGTCCCGCCGACGGCGGTCACCAGCCACAGGATCAGGAAGAGATTGACCGCGAGGATCCAGACGATGTTGAGGCTTGCGGGGGCCAATGGGCCCGTCTGCGGCGGCGAGGCCGCGAGGAAGATCGCCAGCCCTGTCAGCAGTACCGATGACAGGTAAACCCCGCCCAGGGCCGGGCGGGTCAAGGCGAAGGTACGGACGCGCGAAATCCAGCTTCCGACGGAGTCAATCCTTGATCCCAGAGCCAGCATGGCCAGATGATTAAGGCCGGTGTGTTGTCAAATCAACAGTCCGTTGCCGAAAAGCGCCACCATAACGATTCCTCGGAACCTATTGACGGCCGCGGGTCATCTCCACTCCCAAATCCAGGATCTTCTTGCGCAGGGTGTTCCGGTTCAACCCGAGAATCTCCGCCGCCCGGACCTGGTTGCCGCGGGTGCCGGCCAGGGTCAGGGCGATCAGCGGCCGCTCCACTTCCTCAAGAATGCGGTCATAGAGGCCGGCTGGCGGCAGGCCCTCCGGGAAGGTGGCGAAGTGACCGGCCAGATAGCGCTCCACAAGGGCGGCGAGCGTCACCGGCCCCTCCTGACCCTGCAGCAGGGTCTGCTGGTCGGCCAGTTCCAGATCAACGATCCGCGCGGTGATCAGGTCCTCGCCGTAAAGGGCGCAGATCCGGCGGATCAGATTTTCAAGCTCGCGGACATTCCCCGGCCAGGGGTGGGCCTTCAGCCGGTCCAGAGCCCCCGCGTCGATCGTCTTGGCGGGCAGGCCCTCACGGTTGGCGCGAAGGAGGAAGCTGCGGGCCAGATCCGGTATGTCCTCGACCCGGTCGCGCAGCGGAGGGATGCGCAAGGGGGCGACATTCAACCGGAAGTAGAGATCCTCGCGGAACAGGCCCTGCTGGATGAGGGCCCGGAGGTCGCGGTTTGTGGCGGCGATGATCCGTACATTCGGGCGCCGCCCCGTGCGCGGGTTGATGGCGGTCTCCGAGCCGTCGATGACCCGCAGGAGCCGGGTCTGCGCGTCCAGCGGCATATCGCCGATTTCGTCCAGGAACAGGGTCCCGCCATCGGCCTCCACAAGCTTGCCGATATCCCCTTCGCTGCGCCCGAACAGTTCGGTCTCCACGCGCTCCCGAGGCACCGCCGCCAGGTTGATCACCACGAAGCGACCGTCGCGGCGCCGACCCATGTCGTGCAGGGCGCGGGCCACCAGTTCCTTGCCGGTTCCGCTCTCCCCCAGGATCAGCACAGTAAGGTCTGCGCCCACCAGCCGGGCGATGGTCCGGTAGACCTCCTGCATGGGCGCCGAGCGGCCGATCAGCGGCAGGCGCTCGTCCCGAGCCGCCCGCGCCTGAGCCCGTGAGGCCTCCGCGTCCGCAGGTCGCGACAGGGCCCGCCGGGCCACCGCCGTGATGTCCTCCAGGTCAAAGGGTTTGGAGACATACTCGAAGGCCCCGGCGTCCGCCGCATTCACCGCCGTCAGCAGGGTGTTCTGGGCGCTCATGACGATAATCGGAAGGCGGGGGCGCTCCTTCCGGATCCGGGGAAGAACATCGAAGACGTTCTCGTCCGGCATGATCACGTCAGTGATCACCAGGTCGCCCTCTCCCTCCGAAACCCATTTCAGAAGGGTGGCGGCGTTGCCGGTCGCCCGCACCTGATAGCCCAGTCGGGTGAAGGCCTGGCTGAGCACCAGCCGGATGGAGCTGTCATCGTCGGCGATGATGATCTTCTTGGCGGCGGCGTTCATGCCGGATCCTCCGTGACGATGGGCAGCAGCACCCGGAAGACGGTGCGGCCGGGCTCGGACTCAAAGTCGATCAGGCCGCCGTGTGCAGAGACCAGCTTGGAGACCAGGGCCAGTCCCAGACCCACTCCGCCATTTCGCCCGGTGACAAACGGCTGGAAGAGGCTGTCCCGCAGGTGGGCGGGCACCCCCGGTCCATTGTCGATGACCCGGACCTCGAGGGGCGTGCTGCGCAGCCCCTTCGCACCTCCCGTACGGATCCGCACCCCATGCCGGAACGCCGTCCGGATGACGATCTCCCCCTGTCCGTCGCCCCGGCGATGAGCCGCCTCGGCGGCGTTCTTGACCAGGTTCAGGAAGATCTGGATCAACTGGTCCTCGTCCCCGGGCGTCAGCGGCAGGGAGGGGTCGTAGTCCTCCACCACCGACAGGCCTTCGCCGACCCCGTTCACCGCCAAGGTGCGGACCCGGTCCAGTACGAGGTGGATGTTCAGCGGCCGGCATGTGGGCGCCGCGTCGTCCGAAAAGGCTTCCATGCGGTCGACCAGCCGCTTCACCCGATCGACTTCGTCGACGATCAGCTGCGCGAGGGGCGTGTCCTCGACCCGCACGCCCGACTTCAGGAGCTGCGCGGCCCCTCGGATTCCCGCCAAAGGATTCTTGATCTCATGCGCGAGCATCCGACCCAGGCCGATGATGGTCCGCAGGCCCGCGCTCTCCGCCCCGCCCCGCTCCCCGCTCAGGGCGCCCGATCGAAGGGTCAGGGTGACCAGAACCGATCCGTCCTCCAGCGCCGAGGCGGAGCCGTCGGTGCGAAGAGCATTCTGGCCATAGAGGCCGACTTCAAAGCCCCGCTCCCGGACCGGGCCGCCTTCGATCCGGGCCCGGGCGACGAGGGCGAGCAGCGGCGACTCCGGCGCCATAACGGCCGCCAGGCCGCTGCGCGTCATTACACCCAAAGCCTGCCCGAAGAGCCGCTCCGCCGCCTCGTTGGCCGCCTGCACCCGTCCTTCGCGCGACACCACCCTCGCCGGCTCGGGGGCCAGATCGAAGGCCGCAGCCCTGAGGCCTTCACTCGCCGGCGTAATCGTCATCCCGCCGGCTCCGTACGCCAGAGATCCGAAAGGCCGCGCTCGACCTCCCGGGGGTCGTCCATCCGGCAAAGCCGCCGCCGGGCCTCGAGCCGCGCTTCAGGATCTGAGGGCGTCGCCGCCTCGTCCACATAGGCCGCCAGGTGCTTGCGGAAGATCCGCAGGCCGTTGCGGTCGCCATAGAAGGCCAGGCTCTCGGCCAGGTGCTGCAGCACCACGTCCACGC
>JBJTFE010000113.1:0-2558 GCA_046093265.1 Phenylobacterium sp.
AGAGTCTCCAGCCGATCCCGCCGCCGGGCGGTCAGGACCAGGTCGTAGCCGCGCGCCGCAAGGCCGCGCGCCAGTGCGGCGCCGATCCCGGCCGAAGCGCCGGTCACGAGGGCGAGCCGTCGGTCCATGAGATCTCCTGTCGCGGTCGCGCCCACGGGTAACGAAGCCGCCTCTTCGCTTCAAGCCTTGATCCCGGCGCTTCGGCCGGGATCGGCGCCGCACTGGCGCGCGGCCTTGCGGCGCGCGGCTACGACCTGGTCCTGACCGCCCGGCGGCGGGATCGGCTGGAGACTCTGGCGGAAGAGGTGCGCCTGCGCTTCGGCGTGGAGGCCCTTGTCCTTCCGGAAGACCTCGCGGACCCGGCTGCTCCCGAACGCCTGCTGGCGGCGGTGGACGCTGCGGGCCGCGACGTCGACGCCCTGATCAACAACGCCGGCTACGGCCTGCCCGGAGTTTTCGCCGAGACTGGCTGGCAGGAGCAGGCGGATTTCCTCCAGGTCCTGCTGCACGCGCCCACGGAGCTGGCGCACCGAAGTCTTCCCGGCATGACGGACCGGCGGTTCGGCCGGATCCTCAACGTCGCCTCACTGGCGGGGCTGCTGCCCGGGGCCAGGGGGCATACGCTCTACGCCGCGACCAAGGCCTATCTGGTGCGCTTTTCCCAGAGCCTGCATCTGGAGACCCTGAACCTCGGCGTGCATGTCAGCGCCCTTTGCCCAGGGTTCACATGGTCTGAGTTCCATGACGTGAACGGGACCCGGGACCTGGCCCGGCAGTCCATGCCCGCCTGGCTCTGGATGGGCGCCGACGAGGTGGCGGAGGCCGGACTCGAGGCCCTGGAGGCCAACCGCCCGGTCTGTGTGCCGGGGGCGCCGAACAAGGCCATCGCCGCCCTCGCAAAGCTCCTCCCGGAAGACTGGGCCCTGGCCCTGGTGGAGGCCCAAAGCGGACGCTTCCGAAAACCCTGAACGCGGTCAGGACTTGTAGGGCTGTGAGGCCTCCTCGAGGATTAAACCGCTCGTGGAGTCGGCGATCCCGGAGAGGATGAACTGCACCGCCATGGCGCAGAGGATCAGTCCCAGCACCCGGACCACGATGGCCAGGCCGATCCGACCCAGGACGCGGGAGATCAACGGGGTCGCCCAGAAGGACAGCATGGTCGACAGGGCGACCAGGATGATCACTCCCACCCCGGTGGCGATGCCGGCCACGCCATACTCGCGCGCCTCGCTGGCATAGATGATCACCGTGGAGATGGCGCCCGGACCGATAAGCAGCGGCATGGCGAAGGGCACAATCATGGATTCGAAGCGCTTCCTCGCCTGAGCTGTGCGGCCGCCCTCCTGAGGCTCGTCGGGCCCGGCCGCCATCGACTCGGCGAAGTCGTTCCGGGTCATGTCGAGGCCGAGGAGGAGGAGAAGGATGCCGCCTGCAATCCGGAAGGCGGGCAGGGAGATCCCGAAGAAGGCCAGAAGGCTCAGGCCCGTGAAAAAGAAGAAGATCAGGAAGCCCATGACGAACAGGGCCACAAAGACGGCGATGAGCCGCGCTGTGCTGTTTTTCACCCCCCGGGTCGCTGCGGCGAAAAGCGGGACATTGCCCACCGGATCGATCAGGGCGAAGAGGGCGATGAAGAAGTTGACGGCGAAAATATCGGGGACCATAGGCGTCTCTTACCCCATTTTGGCGCCCTCGCCGACCCTGGAGACCGCAGGATGACGACTCTCGCCGCCGACCCTCGCCTGATCGTTCCTCTGGACCAGCCGGGTCTCGTCGAGGCGCGAACCCTGGTGGCGACCCTGGGCGACCGGGTCAGCTTCTATAAGGTGGGACTGGAGCTCTTCGCCCGGGGCGGGATGGAGTTGGCCCGCGAGCTGAAGGCCCGGGGCAAGAAGGTCTTTCTCGACTGGAAGCTGCACGACATCGGCGCGACGGTGGAGCGGGCCGCGGCGGCCCTGGCCGATTCCGGCTGCGACCTCCTGACCGTGCACGCCGAGCCCCAGGTCATGGCGGCGGCGGTGCGCGGCGTCGGGCGATCCGGCCTGAAGGTGCTGGCGGTGACGGTCCTCACCAGCCTGTCGGACGAGGACCTGAAGGCGATCGGCTACGCCTCGGGCGCGCGAAGCCTGGTCCAGCGGCGGATACATCAGGCCATGGCGGCCGGCTGCGCAGGCGTCGTCGCCAGCCCGCAGGAGGCCGAGCTGGCCCGCAGCATTGGCGGCAAGGACTTCCTGGTCGTGACCCCCGGCGTACGCCCGGACTGGGCGGCGAAGAACGATCAGGTCCGCGCCGCAACCCCCGCCGAGGCCCTGCGCGCCGGCGCCTCGCACCTGGTCTGCGGCCGCCCGATCTCGGCGGCGAACGACCCGGCCGAAGCCGCCCTGAAGGTGATCGCCGAGATGGCCGCGGTTCCGGGGCCGGCCGCCTGATCTTCAGGGTCGAGAGCAAGCCGGCGACGACGCCGTTGCCCCCTCACCCATGGTGGGGCGCAATCAGCGCGCGCTAGTTCCTCCCCCTCTTGAGGGAGAGGTGGACCGCGCAGCGGGCCGGAGGGGGTC
>JBJTFE010000114.1:0-4985 GCA_046093265.1 Phenylobacterium sp.
ACCCCGGACTGGTCCGAGACCGTCGAGGGGGCGCTGGAGGACCGCGGCTACGGCCTGGAGGAGTGCGGGGACTATCCGGCGGCGGAGGCGGCGGCCCGGCGCGCCCTGGACGCGGCGCCGGACGATGTCTGGGCCCAGCACGCCCTGGTCCACGCCCTGGAGATGCAGGGCCGGTCGCAGGCGGGGCAGGACCTGCTGGACGCCCGCCGGGCGGACTGGGACCATGACCACTTCCTGAAGGTGCACACCGCCTGGCACTACGCCCTCTTCGGCCTGGAGACCGGCGAGGCCGACCGGGCGCTGGCCCTGCACGACGCCACGGTGTGGGACGGCGGGCCGGACCCGCTGGCCATGACCCTGATCGATTCGGCGGGCCTCTTGTGGCGGCTGAAGCTGGACGGCGTGGACGCCGGCGGGCGCTGGGACCGGCTCTCGGACGAATGGGCCCTGCGGGACGAGGGCGCCTGGTACGCCTTCAACGACCTGCACGCCGTGTTGGCCCACTGCGGCGCCGGGCGGCTGGAGCGGGCGCGGGCGCTCGTCGAGCGGATGGCGGAGGCGGCGGCCAACCCGGACCCGGAGGCCACCAACGCCCAGGCCCTGCGCGGGGCGGGGCTATCGGCGGCGCGGGGCGTCCTGGCCCACGCCGAGGGGGATCACGCGGCCTGCGTCGCGCACCTCGCGCCCGTGCGGAGGCACATGTCGGTGTTCGGCGGCAGCCACGCCCAGCGGGACGCCTGGCAGAGGACCCTGCTGGTCTCGGCCCTGCGCAGCGGCCAGCACGGCTTCGCCCGGGTCCTGGTCGGGGAGCGCCTGGCGGAGCGGCCGGCCAGCGCCTGGAGTCGGGCGCGGCTGTCGGGGCTCGACGCCCTCAGTCGATGAAGGTGAAGCGGTTGAAGCCCTCGGCGTCGGTCTCCAGCCGGACCCGGCGGCCGATGGGCTCGCGCGCGGCCAGCTCCCCAAAGGCGGCCTCTGAGGCCTGGTTGGCGGCGGCCCGGCGACCGTCTGGCAGGCGGGCGATGACCACGATGGCCGGGCCCGAGCGGGTCGTGGTGGTGGTGTAGGTCTCCACCGTCGCCTCGCCGGTCGCCGTGTCGACCTCGAGCCCGGGAACCGGATCGTAGGGGATCTTCGCCCGGCGGGCCTCGGGCCGGCTCCAGTCGGCGGGCGTCGTGGAATAGACCCCAGCCGAGTACTTGGACAGCATGCCGCCATTGGCCCCGACGAAGCCGTAGGCGCCAGGCCGGGCCCGAAGGGCGGCGACGGCCTCGGCGATGGCGTGCATGGAGTAGTTGTTCCCCGCCCCGCCGAAATAGGGCAGGCCCCCGGTCAGGGTCAGGCCGCGGGGATCGTCCGCGGCGATGCCCAGGCCGCCGATCATGTTGAACACGGCGATGGGGAAGCAGGAGTAGAAGTCGAAGACGGCCATGTCGTCGACGGTCTTGCCGGCGAGCTCCAGGGCCTTGCGGCCGGCTGCGATGGCGGAGGGGCTGGCCGACAGGTCGGGCCGCTCCATGATGGTTAGCTCGTTGGCGTCGCCCTGGCCGTGCAGGTAGACGAACTTGCTCTCAGGCACGCCGAGGGCGCGCGCGACGCCCACCGAGGTGAGGATGACGGCGGCCGCCTGGTTCACCTGGTCCCGCGCCACCAGCATGCGGGTGAAGGGGTCGGCGACGATGCGGTTCTTCTCGCTGACCGCGACCAGCTCCTCCCCCGTCTTCTCCACCGGCGAGGCGGAATAGGGATTGGCGGCGGCGACCCGGGTGAAGGGCGCGAACAGCTCGCCCATCTTCCGGGCGTAGGTGGGGCGATCGAGGCCCAGCCGGGCGCGGCGGGCGTTCTCAAACAGGGCGTAGGCGGGGATGGCGCCGGTGATCCGGTGCTTCAGGATCGAGGGGGTGAACATGCCCTCCAGGCCGAAGCCGCGGTCCTCCAGCGCGCCCTCGACGGTCTCGGACCAGTCCGGGGTCTCGCCCCTGGCGTTGAGGGTCAGGATGGTGGACATGGCCTCCGAGCCCACGAGCAGGACGGCCTTGGCCTCGCCGCGGGCGATGGCCTCGCAGAACTCGCCGACCAGGCGCTGGGGGCCCTGTCCGCCGGTGATCTCGAGGAGGGCGCGGGCCGGGTCGGCGCCGATGCGCCGGGCTACGGAGCGGGGGAAGTTATTGGAGGCGCCAAAGGGCGCCTTTGCGCCTGGCGACGAAATCTCGAACTGGCGGATGGCGACAATGACGTCCAGGGCGGCGGCGAGGTCGCCCTTGGCGCCGGCGTCCGCGAGGGCGGCGCGGGCGGCTTCTCCGGCCAGGTCTGCGGGCGACAGGGCGCGATAGCCGACGTCCGTCGGCCGCTCAGCGGCCTGACCCACCCCGACGATTACGGGCGTGCGGTCATCCTGCGAAGTCATATGGAACTCCTCCCCGGGGTCGCGCGGGCGGCCGTATCAGGTTACTTTTCCTCGAGCAGGCGGTCGATCACCGCTGCTGCATCCTTGCCGCTCCAGTCCGCCTCGCCCAACATCCGCGCCCGCTCGACCCCGTCGCGGCCAAAGATCAGGGTGGTGGGCATCGCAGCCGTCGGAGGGCTGAGGGCGAACGGCAGGCTGGCCTTGGGATCCCGGTAGAAGTCGAGGGGCGCATTCCTGGCGATGAAGGCCCGGGCCTTCTCGGCGTCCTTGTCCCGATCGACGGAGACCGCCAGGACCACCACATCCCGCCCCTTCTGCGCCTCGGCCAGCTTGGCCAGGGTGGGCATCTCAAGCACGCACGGCGCGCACCAGGTCGCCCAGAGATTCACCACCACGACCTTCCCGCGGAAATCGCCGATCCGGACCGGCTTGCCGTCTGCATTCTGGAAGCTGTTCGCCGGCGCCGGCGAAGCCTCGGCCGGCAGGATCAGGCGGGACATCTCGCCGCGGGTCAGCGTCTTGAGCCCCCCCTTCGCCCGGGGGGTTATGGAAGACTGGGCGATGATGTAGAGAACCCCGGCGACGCCGACCAGGGCGACGCCCCAGAGGGCGATCCTGAGAAGGCTTGGCCTGGTGGTTCCTGCTTCACTTTCCTGGCTCATGATGACCGACGACTCCCCAGAAGATCCGAACGCCGCCTCCGAGGGAGGCCAGGCCATGTGGGGCGGCCGGTTCGCGGCCCGCCCGGCCGACCTGATGCAGGCGATCAACGTCTCCATCGGGTTCGACAGGCGGCTGGCCGACCAGGACCTGACCGGCTCCCGCGCCCACGCCGCGATGTTGCGCATGCAAGGTGTGATTACAAGTGAAGACGAAGCGGCGATCCAGTCCGGCCTCGACGCCATCGCCGCCGAGATCCGCGACGGGACCTTTCCGTTCCGCGAGGAGTTCGAGGACATCCACATGAACGTGGAGGCCCGGTTGCGCGAGCTGATCGGGCCGGCGGCCGGGCGGCTTCACACCGCCCGCAGCCGAAATGACCAGGTGGCGGTGGACTTCCGTCTCTGGGTCCGCGACGCCTGCGACCGGACGGTCGGACAGCTGAAGCAACTTCAGGCCGCCCTGCTGAACAGGGCCGAGCAGCACGCCGACACGCTGATGCCAGGCTTCACCCACCTGCAGCCCGCCCAGCCGGTAACCTTCGGCCATCACCTGATGGCCTATGTGGAGATGTTCGGCCGCGACGCCGGACGCTTCGCCGACGCCCGGCGGCGGATGAACGAGTGCCCCCTGGGCGCGGCGGCCCTTGCGGGATCGCCCTTCCCCATCGACCGGGAGGCCACCGCCCGGGCCCTCGGCTTCGACCGGCCAACGGCCAATTCGCTGGACAGCGTGTCCGACCGCGACTTCGCCCTGGAGGCCCTGGCCGCCGCGACCCTCTGCGGCGTACACCTGTCGCGCCTGGCCGAGGAGCTGGTGATCTGGACAACGCCGCAGTTCGGCTTCGTGCGCCTGTCAGACGCCTTCTCCACCGGCTCGTCCATCATGCCGCAGAAGCGCAATCCCGACGCCGCCGAGCTGGTCCGCGCCAAGATCGGCCGGCTGATGGGGTCCTTCACCCAGCTGACCCTGGTCATGAAGGGCCTGCCGCTCGCCTATTCGAAGGACATGCAGGAGGACAAGGTCCCGACCTTCGAGGCCTTCGACGCCCTGGAGTTGTCCCTCGCCGCAATGACAGGGATGATCCTCGACCTGGAGCCCGCGCCCGGGCGGATGGCCGCCGCCGCCGGCGCCGGGTTCTCCACCGCCACCGACCTTGCGGACTGGCTGGTCCGGACCCTCGACATGCCCTTCCGCGACGCCCACCACGTGACCGGCGCGGCGGTGAAGCGGGCCGAGACCCTGGGCGTCGACCTGCCAGACCTGCCCCTCGCAGAGCTGCAGGCCCTGTGCCAGGGGATCACCCCGGCGGTCTTCGACGTCCTGACCCCCGCCGCCTCCGCCGCCAGCCGGACCAGCTTCGGCGGCACGTCGCCAGACCAGGTGCGCCGCCAGGTGGCGCTCTGGAGGGAGCGCCTCTCATGAAATCCCGACTTCTGCTCCTCTCCGCTGTTTGCCTGGCGCTTCCTGCGCTCGCAGCCTGCGGCAAACTCGGGCGGCTCGAACGGCCTGAGGCCCGCCCCGGCGAAGCCCGCGACGTCGATACCGGTCCGGAGCCGGGTCAGACCCTCCGCACGGCCGACCCCCGCGATCGGAACGCCGACCCCCTGCCCCCGCTGGTCCCGCCCCCGGCGGCGCCAAAGGCTCAGGATCCGCCCCGGAGATGAATCATTTCGAGTTCCGGGATGGCGAGATGTTCTGCGAGGACGTCCCGCTCTCGCAGGTCGCCGGGGCGGTGGGCACCCCCGTCTATGTCTATTCCTCAGCCACCCTGGAAAGGCACTTCACCGTCCTGGAGACGGCGCTCTCGGAGGCGGGCCTGAAGGGCGAGGATGGCGGCGCGCCCCTGATCGCCTACGCGGTCAAGGCCAACCCGAACCTGGCCGTCCTGGCGACCCTGGCGCGACTCGGGGCCGGCGCC
>JBJTFE010000115.1:0-7263 GCA_046093265.1 Phenylobacterium sp.
CGCGTCCTTCCCTGTGGGAGGTCTATGGCGAAACCCAGTTGTCCGCTCTGGCGGAGGTCACCCGCTGCATCCTCGCGGCCTACCCGACCATCACCGAGATCGTCGGCCACGACGACATCTCGCCGGGTCGAAAGACCGACCCGGGCCCGGCCTTTCCCATGAGTCGCTTCGTCTCCCTGGTGGGAGGTCGCGGTGATGCTCCGCCCCTGTTCCGGACCGTCATCGCGTCTCGCCTCAACGCCCGCGGCGGACCGGGCGTGCATTTCGACACCCTGGGCGTCTTCCTGGTGGGAACCCGGGTGGAAGTCCTATACGATTCGCCCGGCCCCTGGGCGCAGGTGAAGGGCGCCCTTGCAGAGGGCGGCGAGGTCACGGCCTGGGTGTCCGACCAGTACCTGGCCTGACCCTACCGCATGGTCGGAATGACGAAGGCGGAGTCCTCGACCTCGCCCTCGGGCCAGCGGGCGGTGACCGTCTTGACCTTGGTGTAGAAGCGCACCCCGTCCATGCCGTGCTGGTTGGCGTCGCCGAAGGCCGAGCGCTTCCAGCCCCCGAAGGTGTGATAGGCTAGGGGCACGGGGATGGGCACGTTGATCCCGACCATGCCGACGTTGACGCGGGAGGCGAACTCCCGGGCCGCCCGACCGTTGCGGGTGAAGATCGTCGTGCCGTTGCCGTAGGCGTGGCGGGACGGCAGGGCCAGGGCGGACTCGAAGCTGTCGGCCCGCACCATCTGCAGGACCGGCCCGAAGATCTCGTCCTGGTAGGTCTTCATCCCGGGGGTCACCCGGTCGAAGAAGGAGGGGCCAATGAAGAAGCCCTGCTCGAAACCTTGCAGGCGGAAGTCCCGGCCGTCGACGACCAGTTCGGCGCCTTCGTCGACCCCCGTCTGGATGTAGTCGGCGACCTTCTTGCGGTGGGCGGCGTTGACCACAGGGCCGTAGTGGGCGCCCTCGTCGGTGGAGACGCCCACCTTCAGGGTGGCGATCTCTGCGACCAGCTTCTCGCGCAGGGTCTCAGCCGTGCGTTCGCCCACGGGGACGACGACAGGCAGCGCCATGCAGCGTTCGCCGGCCGAGCCGAAGGCGGCGCCGGAGAGATCCTTCACCACCTGATCCAGGTCGGCGTCGGGCAGGACGATGCCGTGGTTCTTGGCGCCGCCCATGGCCTGGACGCGCTTTCCGGCCGCGGCGCCCCGAGAATAGACGTACTGGGCGATGTCGGAGGAGCCGACGAAGCTCACCGCCGCGATCTCGGGATGGTCGAGGATGGCGTCGACCATGACCTTGTCGCCCTGGACGACGTTCAGCACGCCCTTGAGGTCCAGCCCCAGCTCGGCGCCGGCCTGCATGAACAGCTCGGCGAGGCGGACCGGCACGCCGGGGTCACGCTCGGAGGGCTTGAGGATGAAGGCGTTGCCCACCGCGATGGCGACGCCCGACATCCACATCGGGATCATGGCCGGGAAGTTGAACGGGGTGATCCCCGCCGCAATCCCGAGCGGCTGACGCATGGAATACACGTCGATGCCCGGCCCCGCGCCCTCGGTGTACTCGCCCTTCAGGAGGTGCGGGACGCCGCAGGCGAATTCGATCACCTCCAGGCCGCGCTGGATGTCGCCCTTGGAGTCGGCGATGACCTTGCCGTGCTCGCTGGAGAGCAGCTCCGCCAGGGACTGCATGTTGGCCTCGAGCAGGCGCTTGAACTCGAACATGACCCGCGCCCGCCGCTGGGGGTTCACCGCCGCCCAGGCGGGCTGGGCGCGAAGGGCCGACTGGACCGCAAGCTCCAGTTCATCCGCCGTTCCCAGGCCCACCTTCGCCTGCACCTCGCCGGTGTTGGGGTTGAAGACCTCGCCGGTGCGGCCCGAGGCGCTGGCGGCCGCAGCCCCGTCGATGAAATGGTGGATCTGGCGCATGGGATCGTCCTCGCTTGCCTGGAGATACCAATAGGGGCTGGCGCCGGGCGAGCCTAGACCTTGCTTGCGCCCCCCGGGGACGGGCATGGTGACCCCATGAGCACCCCCGTCCCCGCGGGCCAGGACCCGCACATCGTCGACGTGCTGATCGCCGAGCGGGCGCCGCACCTGGCGGGGAGCCCGGCCTGGCCCCTCGTCCGCCCCCTGCTCTACCGACTTCTGAACTATCGCCGCGCCCGAGACATGGCCGACGCCATCGCCCCGATGGAAGGACGCGCCGCCCTTGAGTTCGTCTCGCGCCTCTTGGAGGTCAGGGTCGAAACGCAGGGCCTGGAGCGGCTCCCCGAGACCGGGCGGCTGGTCATCGTGGCCAACCACCCCACCGGCATCGCCGACGGAATCGCCGCCTGGGACGCCCTGCGCGCCCGCCGGCCGGACCTGTGCTTCTACGCCAACGCCGACGCTCACCGGGTGGTCCCGGGTTTTTCGGACGTACTCATCCCCGTGGAGTGGGTGGAGGAAAAGCGCACCCGCGAGCACACCCGCACCACCCTGCAAATGACCCGGCAGGCGATGGAGGCTGGGCGCGCCCTGACCATCTTCCCCGCCGGTCGCCTAGCCCGCAGGACCCCGGACGGTCGACTTTCCGACCCGCCCTGGATGAGCTCGGCCGTCTCCATCGCCCGACGGCACGAGGCGCCGGTGGCGCCGGTCCATATGACCGGACCCTGGTCGACCCTGTTCCATGCCTTCGACCGGATCTCGAAGGAGCTGCGGGACATCACCCTGTTCCACGAACTGCTCAACAAGCGCGGCGGGCGCTTCACATTGACCGTGGGGCCGCTCGTGTCCCCCGACCGCCTCGGAGGCGACGCCGAGACGGCCACCCTGGCCCTGAAGGCCTACGTGGAGCAGATCCTGCCCGCCGATCCGGACCGCCCGTTTTGAGCCGCCTGCCCGCCCGAATCGATCTGCCCGCCGAAGCTGACACCGAGGCCCTAGGCAAGCGGATCGCCCGGCTCCTGAAGTCCGGCGAGGCCCTCTGCCTGAGCGGGCCCCTGGGGGCGGGCAAGTCCTGCCTGGCGCGCGCCCTCATCCGCGCCCTCACGACTCCGGAAGAAGAGGCGCCGAGCCCGACCTTTACTCTCGTCCAAACTTATGCCGGACCGGAGTTCGAGATCGCCCATTTCGACCTCTTCCGCCTCGAAGCCCCGGAGGAAGCCTGGGAGATCGGTCTGGAAGAGGCCCTCGACCAGGGCGCGGTCCTGATCGAATGGCCGGAGCGGCTGGAAGGGCGCCTGCCGCCGGACCGACTCGATCTAGACCTCCGCGTCTCCGGCGCGGGCCGCACAGCCCGGTTGTCCGGACATGGGTCCTGGAAGGAGCGGGTGGCGTGACAGCGGAACGGGAGGCCCTGAAGGCCGATTTCCTGCGCAAGGCGGGTCTGGGAGGGGCCTGGCGCGCGCGGCTGGCCGGCGACGCCTCGACCCGGGCCTACGAGCGGCTCTTCCTGGATGACGGAAGCCGCCGGATCTTCATGGATCAGCCGCCGGTGGAGTCCGCCCCCTGCCCACCGGATGCGGACGCAGAAACGCGCCGGTCGCTGGGCTACAACGCCCTCGCGCGGCTGGCGGCGGGCCGGGTCGACGCCTTCGTCGCGGTGGCGGGATGGTTGAACGGCGCCGGCCTGTCCGCACCCCGGATCGAGGCCTTCGACGTCGGTCAGGGCCTGGCGATCATGGAGGACCTCGGCGACGACCTGTTCGGCGCCCTCATCGCGGGCGGCGCCGACGAGGTTCCGCTCTACGAGGCGGCCGTGGACGCTCTGGTCCACATGCAGTCGACCCCGGCCCCGGACCGGCTGGGGGCGGAGGCCGGAGTGGACTGGCCGATCCTGACCTATGACGCCCTGGCCCTGCAGACCGCCGCCGACCTGTTGCCGGACTGGCTGCCCGCCCTTCGGCCGCAGGTCCGCATCGACGCCGCCGCGAGGGACGACTGGGCGGCTCTCTGGCGGCCGATCCTGCAGCGGGGCGAGGCCGGAGCCTCGGTCTTCTCCCACAGGGACTATCACGTGGAGAACCTGATCTGGCTGCCGGAGCGTGAGGGTCCCGCCAGGGTCGGAATGGTGGACTTCCAGGACGCCGTCCTGGCGCACCCTGCCTGGGACCTCTCCATGCTCCTGCACGACGCCCGGCGGGACGTCTCCCCGACCCTCTCCGAGGCCATGCTGGAGCGCTACCTCGATCGCTCGGGATACGCGGACAATCCGCAGTTTGTCCTGGATTTCCGCGCCCTGGGCGCCCTGAACATCAGCCGGATCATCGGGGTCTTCGCCCGGCTCGTGGTCCGGGACGGCCGCCCGAAGTACGAGGCCTTCCTGCCGCGGATGTGGGGCTATCTCGACGCCTGCCTCGCCGACCCCGGCCTTTTGGACCTGCGCGCCTGGCTCGACGCCTGCGTCCCGGCGGAGGCCCGCAGGTGACCGGCCCGCAGAGCGCAATGGTGCTGGCGGCGGGGCTGGGCGCCCGCATGCGTCCCCTCACCGAGACCCGGCCCAAGGCCCTGGTCGAGGTGGCGGGGCGAAGCCTGATCGACAGGGTTCTGGACCGCCTGGTCGAGGCCGGGGTGCGCAAGGCGGTGGTCAACGTCCACCATTTCGCCGACCAGATCGAGGCTCACCTGGCGGGGCGGACCGACCTCGACATCGTCATCGCCGACGAGCGCCAGGCCCTGCTCGACTCCGGCGGCGGCATTCGCAACGCCCTGCCCCTGCTGGGGCGGGAGCCGATCTTCATCGCCAACATCGACTCCCTCTGGACCGGCGGAACGACGCCGCCGCTGGAGCGGATGAAGGCGGCCTGGGACCCCGAGCGGATGGACCTGCTTCTGCTCCTGACGCCCCGGGGACAGGGCATCGGCTTCGAAGGGCCCCGCGGCTTCTTCATGGACGCCGAGGGCCGGCTCACCCACTCGGCGGATGACGCCAACCCCGCGCCCTTCGCCAACATCGGATTCCAGATTCTCAAGCCGGAAATCCTCGATGGAGAGCCCGAAGGCGCCTTTTCCATCCTGCCGGTCTGGTGGCGACTGCAGGCGGAGGGCCGGTTGGCCGGGGTGGTGATGGACGCCTTCTGTCTGCACGTCGGCGACCCCGGAGCACGGGACGCAGCCGAGGCCCTGCTGGCCCGATGACCGACTGGTTCCACAAGGCCGAACGCCCGCGCTGGTTCAACATCCCGGCAGACCGGCCTTTTCTGGACGACCTCGCGGCCGGGCTCCTCGACCTGACCCGCGACGGCGGCCCCGAGGCCCTGGCGGACGCCGTGGTCCTGACGCCAACGCGGCGCGCGGCCCGCTCCCTGACCGAGGCCTTCCTGAGGATGGCCGGCGACGTCCCCGCCCTCCTGCCGCCGCGCATCCGTCCGCTTGGAGACCTGGAGGCGGGAGAGGCGCCCTTCGAGCCCGGCGACATCGTACTCGACCTGCCGCCCGCCATCAGCCCGGTGCGCCGGCGCTTTGAACTCCTGAAGCTGGTGACCGAACTGCAAACGGACCTGGTGCGCAGCCCCGGGCCCGCCGAGGCCCTGGGTCTGGCCGACGCCCTGGGCGGCTTCTTTGACAGCCTGCAGATCGAGGAGGCCGCCGGGGACAACCTGGCCGACCTCGCCGACCTGGACATGGCCGCACACTGGCAGGTGTCGCTGACCTTCCTGCAGGGCGCCCTGGCGGCCTGGCCCGAGAGGCTGAAGGCGCTGGGCCTGATGGATGTCAGCGCCCGGCGGGTGCGTCTCCTCGACGCCCTCGCGGCGAAGTGGACGGCCGAGCCGCCGCAGAGCCTGCTGATCGCGGCCGGGTCCACGGGCTCCGTGAAGGCGACGGCGAGGCTGCTGAAGGTGATCGCCCAGGCGCCTCTGGGCGCTGTCGTCCTGCCGGGGCTGGACCAGGTGGAGGCGCACGGGGCGCCGGAGCCCAAGCCGGTCGATGACCAGCATCCCCAGGCCGCCCTGAGGGCGCTCCTGGCCTTCGCGGGCGTCGAAGTGAATTCCGTCGCGCCCTGGTCGGGCCCTTCGCCGACGACATCGGCGGGGGTGGCCCGGCGCAACCTCATCAGTCTTGCGCTTCGGCCTGCGGACCAGACCGCAGACTGGCGCAGGGCGATAGATGACGAGGGCGTCAACAGGATCCACGAGGGCCTGTCCGGACTGACCGTCGTCGGGGCCCGGGATGTCGAGGCCTGCGCCCTGGCGGCCGCCCTGCTGCTGCGCGAAACCCTTGAGACGCCGGGCCGGACCGCCGCCCTGGTGACGCCGGACCAGGACCTGGCCCGCCGGGTCGCCGCCCGGCTGGCCCGTTGGGGCGTCGTTGCGGACGCGTCGGCCGGCGAGCCTCTCGCCCGCTTCCCCTGCGCCGTCCTGGCCGAGACCGCCGCCCAGGCTCTGGCTGACCCTGCGCGCCCGGCGACCCTTCTCACCCTGCTGAAGCACCCCCGGGTGCGCCTGGGACGAACCGGGGACGCGCTCGGCGCCGCACGGGACGCACTGGAGGTCCAGGCCCTGCGCCGGAGCCGGCCCGAGGACCTGGCCCAGCTGAGAACCTTCGCCGCTTCGGCGAAGGCGCCAAGCCCCGACGCCCTTCGCCTGATCGACGAGCTGGCCGGCGTCTTCCCGCCGGAAGCACCCGGAGAACCGGCGATGCTGGACGCCTCGGCCTGGGCCCGGCGGCTGACGACCGCCATGGAGGCCTTGTGCACCCGGCCCGAAGGCGGCACCGGCGACCTCTGGTCGGGACCGGACGGCGAGGCGGTGGCCCGGCTCCTGTCCCTGCTGATCGAAGAGGGTGACGCCAGTCCGCCCCTGTCCGCGGCCGCCTTCGCCGAACTGCTTGGCGTCATCATCGCCGGCGAGAGCGTCCGCGCCGCCCGCGCCACCCATCCGCGCCTGAAGATCCTGGGCGCCATGGAGGCCCGGATGGCGCGGGCAGACCGGCTGATCCTGGCGGGGCTGGAAGAGGGGGTCTGGCCCCAGGCCGCCGGCGTCGATCCGTTCCTGTCGCGGGGCATGCGCACCCGGCTGGGCCTGCCGCCCGCCGAGCGCCGGATCGCCCTGTCGGCCCACGACTTCGCCCAGTCGGCCTGTGCGCCCGAAGTCTTCCTGCTGCACGCGCGCCGACGCAGGGGCGCGCCCGCCCTGGAATCGCGCTGGCTCTGGCGCCTGCGCACCCTGGCCAAGGGCGCCGGCTGGGCGCTTCCTGCACGGCCTGACCTGGAGGCCATCGCCACAGCGGCGGACGCACCCGGCGACTTCGCTCCCGCCCCGCGCCCGGCCCCATGCCCGCCCCTGTCG
>JBJTFE010000116.1:0-3546 GCA_046093265.1 Phenylobacterium sp.
ACCTTAGGTGACCCTTCGCGCAAGGCGAGATTGACCTGTCCTCGAACAGCAGGTCATTCACCGGCTTCACGGTCTGGCGAGGGTTGATCACAGCGGGACCAATCGTCTGGAAAGGCTTGCCCCAGGGGCGGCTGCCTGCTCTGCGAGGCGCCGCCAAACCTGCAGCGCGACCATCGCACCTCCCCCACTTCAACTACGCCTGGGGCTAGGGACTGGTGTTGCGAAGGCGGATCCCCCTGGCGTGCAGGGTGGTGTTCCAAAGCTCCTCGAAGCCGGTCGTGTTGGCCCGGATCAGCGGCCCGCTAAGCCATGTGTGCGAGCGGGCCGAGAAAACCAATCTAGATGACCCCGGCCTCATCGAGCGCTCGACCCCAGTCGGTTCCGCCCTGTCCGGACCCCTCCACCACCTCGAGCACTGTCCGTCCCCCGCGCCTTGACTCGACCAGGTGGACGAAAAGCTCCGCCACATCGCCGCGCGAGACCCGCGTGCCGAGCGACAGCGGTTTGTCTCCCGTCGACAGCACCGCCGGCCGACGCCCGGACGGCGAGTCCGTCAGCAGTCCCGCCCGAACGATCACGTACGGGAACCCGCTCGCGCGGATCGCCTCCTCCGCCTTGCCTCGCCAGACCAGCGTGTTGCCCTTGATCTGGTTCAGCACCCATCCCATGAAGGACGGCCGGTTCACCCCGAGCGCCGTCATGTAGAGAACACGGCCGCGGAATCCGTCCGCGTGCGCCGCGGCGAGCGCCGCCCGAACCCCCTCGTACTCCACCGCCTTGATCACCCGCTCGCTGGCCGGGCGCTGGGTCACCCCTGCCATGATGACCAGCTGATCCATCCCCGTCGCCGCCCCCCGCAAAGTCTCGGGCCGCGTCAGGTCGCCGGCGATCACCTCGAGCCCCTGCGGCGGCTCCGCTCCCCGGGCCGCATCGCGCACCACCGCCCGCACGAAGCGCCCCCGCGCCACGAGCCGCTGCGCCAACAGTGCGCCCGTTCCCCGCGCGCCTCCGTATAGCAGGATGCGATCCGCCATCTCGGTTCCCCCTCGCTCAGATCGTCGGGCCCCGGCGCCTGGTGCGCCAGGCGCGACCCGGGGTCCACACTAATTCCCTTGTTTTCTCTTTGGAAGTAGATACCTTCAGGATACTTAGTTTCCCGGAGGAACTCATGGACCCGGAAGCACTGCTCCGCCTTTCCTTCTGCCCCATCGAGAGAACGCTGCGGGTCCTCGACTCCAAATGGACCGCACTCCTCCTGCGCGACCTGCTTGGCGGCGCCCGGCGGTTCGGCGAACTGTTGCGGTCGCTTCAGGGCGTCAGCCCCAAGACGCTCACCGGTCGCCTGCGGGCCCTCGAGGCGCAGGGTGTCGTGCGACGAACCCTCTACGCAGAGGTCCCGCCGCGCGTGGAATACGCACTGACCGACTATGGGCAGACCTTGCGCCCTGTGCTCGAGGCCATGGCCGTTTGGGGCATTCGCGACGCCGAGCGCGACGCCGAACCTGCAGTAGATCTCGACCGGAAGCGCGACGCCCCACGCGAGAACGAGATCTTGTGCCGATAAGTGGGAACCGGTTATCGCATCAAAACATGATCTAGAATATTGAAGTTGGCGCCGGTTTCGCCCTTTCATACGCCCTCTGAAAGGAACAGGCTCCAGCCACAGCGGCTCCGCAGGAGCTCCGCCCGCCCCCTCTTCGCCAACCTCCCGCCCAGATCCGGAGGGGCTCTGCGGAAGCGCCGTTGCACCCCCTCAGCCGGCTTCGCGGGGAGTTCCCCCTGATGGGGAGCAATTAAGTGATTGTAATTCCTCCACCTTCCAGGGGGAGGTGGACCGCGCAGCGGGACGGAGGGGGTCTGCGGAGCCGGGTATCCTAGCTGTCCAGGAAGCTGCGCAGCTTGCGGCTGCGGCTGGGGTGCTTGAGCTTGCGCAGGGCCTTGGCCTCGATCTGGCGGATCCGCTCGCGGGTCACGCTGAACTGCTGACCCACCTCCTCAAGGGTGTGGTCGGTGTTCATGCCGATGCCGAAGCGCATGCGCAGGACCCGCTCCTCGCGGGGGGTCAGGGAGGCCAGGACCCGGGTGGTGGTCTCACGCAGGTTGGACTGGATGGCCGCGTCGATGGGCAGGACGGCGTTCTTGTCCTCGATGAAGTCGCCCAGGTGCGAGTCCTCCTCGTCGCCGATGGGCGTCTCGAGGCTGATCGGCTCCTTGGCGATCTTCAGGACCTTGCGGACCTTTTCCAGGGGCATGGCCAGCTTCTCGGCCAGTTCCTCGGGGGTCGGCTCGCGGCCGATCTCATGCAGCATCTGGCGCGAGGTGCGGACGATCTTGTTGATCGTCTCGATCATGTGCACCGGGATGCGGATGGTGCGGGCCTGGTCGGCGATGGAGCGGGTGATGGCCTGCCGGATCCACCAGGTGGCGTAGGTGGAGAACTTGTAGCCCCGACGGTACTCGAACTTGTCCACCGCCTTCATGAGGCCGATGTTACCTTCCTGAATAAGATCAAGGAATTGCAGGCCGCGGTTCGTGTATTTCTTCGCGATGGAGATGACCAGACGCAGGTTGGCCTCGACCATTTCCTTCTTGGCCTGACGGGCCTCCCGCTCGCCCTTCTGGACGGTCTGGACGATGCGGCGATATTCGTCGATCGGGACGCCGGACTCGGTGGCCAGAGACGCGATCTCCTGGCGGATGGCGAGGACCTGGCTGGCCTCGTTCTCGGCGAACTTGGTCCAGCGCACGCCCAGCGCCTTGACCTTGTCGGTCCAGGTCGGATCGAGCTCGGCGCCCAGATAGGTCTTGAGGAATTCCTGGCGCGCGATGCCATAGCTGTCCGCCAGACGCATCAGCCGGCCCTCGAGGCCGACCAGACGCTTGTTGATCGCGTAGAGCTGCTCGACCAGGGCCTCGATGCGGTTGTTGTTCAGCTTCAGGGTCTTCAGGTGCTGAACGATCGCGCCGCTGGCCAGGGCGTGCGCCTCGCGGTCGGCCTCGGACAGGTCCTCGCCCTTCAGTCGCTTGCCGACCAGCTTCTCCTGCAGGGTGCGGAAGGCGTCGAATTCGGCGGCGATGGCGTCGAGGGTGAGCATCACGCCTTCGCGCAGCTCGCCCTCCATGGCGCTGATGGTCGGGCCGGCGCCGTCATCGAAGTCGTCGTCGTCCTCCTCGCCCTCGGCCTTGGCCACCGCCTCGCCGTCCTCGGTGACGTCGTCGCTGGCCTCACCCGCGGCGAGGGCCTCGGCGGCGGCGTTGACGCCGCCATAGGTCTGCTCCAGGTCGATGACCTCACGCAGCAGGATGCGGCCGGTGCCGAGCTCCTCGCGCCACACCATGATGGCCTCGAAGGTCAGGGCGCTCTCGCAGAGGCCGCGGATCATGGTGTCGCGGCCGGCCTCAATGCGCTTGGCGATGGCGATTTCGCCCTCGCGGGAGAGGAGCTCCACCGACCCCATCTCGCGCAGGTACATGCGCACCGGGTCGTCGGTGCGGTCGTAGGCCGACTCCTTCTGGGTCTCGACGACGGCGGTTTCCTCGCGCACC
>JBJTFE010000117.1:0-11803 GCA_046093265.1 Phenylobacterium sp.
TTATCCGAACGTCGACTTCTATTCGGGCATCACCCTGCGCGCCCTCGGCTTCCCGCCCGAGATGTTCACCGTGCTGTTCGCCCTGGCGCGGACGGCCGATCTTCTGCGACGGATCCTCGATCATTTCTTTCCACTGCGAGATCCAGCCCACCGTCCGCGCCAGGGCGAACAGCACGGTGAACATCTCGGGCGGGAAGCCGAGGGCGCGCAGGGTGATGCCCGAATAGAAGTCGACGTTCGGATAAAGCTTGCGCTCGACGAAGTAGGGATCGTTCAGGGCGATCTTCTCCAGCTCCATCGCCACCTTCAGCAGGGGGTCGTCGGAGTGGCCGACCTCGGCCAGGACCTCGTGACAGGTCTGCTGCATGACCTTGGCCCGGGGGTCGTAGTTCTTGTAGACCCGGTGGCCGAAGCCCATCAGCCGGTACTTCCGGTCCTTAACGCCCTGGACGTATTCGGGGATCCTGTCGACCGACCCGATCTCGGCCAGCATGTTCAGGGCCTCTTCATTGGCCCCGCCGTGGCTGGGGCCCCAGAGGCAGGCGATGCCGGCGGCGATGCAGGCGAAGGGATTGGCGCCCGAGGAGCCCGCCAGACGCACCGTGGAGGTGGAGGCGTTCTGCTCGTGGTCGGCGTGCAGGATGAAGATGCGGTCCATGGCCCGGGTCAGGACCGGGTTCGGCTTCCAGTCCTCGGCGGGCACCGAGAAGCACATGCGCAGGAAGTTCTCCGAGTAAGAGAGCTCGTTGCGCGGATAGACGAAGGGCTGGCCACGGAAATATTTGAAGGCCCGCGCCGCAATCGTCGGCATCTTGGCGATCAGCCGGTGCGAGGAGATGATCCGCTGCTGGGGATCGTCGACGTTTGCGCTGTCGTAGTAAAAGGCCGACAGGGCGCCGACGGCGCCGACCATGATGGCCATCGGATGAGCATCACGCCGGAACCCGTTGAAAAAGCGGTCGAACTGATCATGAACCATGGTGTGGTTCGTGATCGTATTCTGGAAGGTCTCGTATTCCTTGGCGTTGGGCAGGTCGCCGTTCAGCAGGAGGTAACAGACCTCCAGGAAGGTCGACTTCTCCGCCAGCTGGTCGATGGGATAGCCGCGGTGAAGCAGGACGCCCTTGTCCCCGTCGATGAAGGTGATCTTGCTTTCGCAGGAGGCGGTCGAGGTGAAGCCGGGGTCGTAGGTGAAAACGTCCGCTTCCGCGTACAGTTTGCGGACGTCGACGACGGCCGGGCCGTCCGTGCCCCGAAGCACCGGAAGTTCGACGGTCGCTCCCGCGACGCTGATCTTGGCTGTATCCCCCATCACATCCCCTCGTTCCGGAAGAAATTGAACATCTGTTTTCAAGCCTTATAGCGCCTAAGATTTAGTTAGGAAGCGCATCCTGTATGCGGGCCAGGCTTTCGTCCCGGCCGATGGAAATCAGGGCGCCGGCGAGGTCCGGGGCGGGCGAGCCGCCCGACAGGACCGCCCGCAGGGCGGGCCCGAACTTTCCGATCCCGACCCCTTCGGCCTCGGCGAAGGCGCGGATTTCCGCCTCCAGGGCGGCGAGCGACCATTCCGCGCCCGCCAGCCGGGCCGCAAGCCGGCCCAGGCGGCCCTGCGTCTCCTCGGTGAGCAGGCTGCGCGCCTTCTCCGGAAGCTCGAGCGGACGACGCTTCAGGGCGAAGATCACGGCGTCCGCCAGGTCCAGGATCGTGCGGGCCCCTTCGCGGACGAGGGGCAGGGTGCGCAACAGGATTTCGCGGTCACCGTCGTGAAGGGGCCAGTCCCGGCTCTTCAGCACCCTCTCCACCAGATCGACCAGCCGCGCGGGTTCAGCCAGCCGGATATAGTGGTTGTTCAGATGGTTCAGCTTGTCCCAGTCCAGACGGGCGGGGGCGCCCACCACGTCGCGGATATCGAACCAGGCGCTGGCCTGGTCGTCCGAGAAGATCTCGTCGTCTCCGTGGCCCCAGCCCAGCTTGGCCAGGTAGTTGCGCAGGGCCTCGGGCAGGTAGCCCATGTCGTCGAATTCGCTCACCGCCTGGGCGCCGTGACGCTTGGACAATTTCTTGCCGTCAGGCCCGTGGATCATGGGCAGATGAGCCCAGACCGGCGTGTCCCATCCCATGGCCTGATAGATGTGCGTCTGTCGCGCGGCGTTGGTCAGGTGGTCGTCCCCCCGGATGACGTGGGTGACGCCCATGTCATGGTCGTCGACCACCACGGCGAGATTGTAGGTGGGCGTCCCGTCTGTGCGCAGCAGGATCAGGTCGTCGAGATCGACGTTTCGGAACACGACCTCGCCCTTCACCTGGTCGTCGATCCGGGTCTCGCCCTCCTGGGGCGCCCGCAGGCGGATCACATGCGGGCGGTCCAGGATCGGGCCGCCGTTGGCGTCGCGCCAGGGCGAGCGCACCACCCGGCCTTCGGCCCGGGCGCGCTCGCGCTCTTCGGCCAGCTCGTCGGGGGTCATGTAGTCGCGATAGGCCCGGCCGCGGGCCAGCAGGTCCAGGGCCACGGCGCGATGACGGTCGGCGCGGGAAAACTGGAACACCGGCGGCTCGTCCGGCTCCAGCCCCAGCCAGGACAGGCCGTCGAGGATCACCTTCACGGCGGCGTCCGTCGACCGCTCCCGGTCGGTGTCCTCGATCCGGAGCAGGTACTTCCCGCCCATCCGGCGGGCGTACAGCCAGTTGAACAGGGCGGTGCGGGCCGTGCCGATGTGCATCGACCCGGTCGGCGAGGGCGCGATGCGCGTGACGACCTGACGTTCGCTCATGAGGGTACCGGGAAAGATGAGTGAGACCGCCGCCACGGGCGGCGGGCCGCCTCTTAACATGCGTCTCGCGCGCGGTCCTAGCCTGAGAGGCGCCCGGCTCTGGCTGCGGCGGCAGGCGGGCCTCCAGGCCGGACGCTTCGGCCTCTGGACCCCGGTCGCCCTCGGCTGCGGCGCGGCCTTCTACTTCGCCTTGCCGGCGGAGCCGGTCCTTGCCGTGGCGGTCCTGTCCGTCCTCGCCGCCTTCCTCCTCGGGATCGCGGCGCAGCGCATCGGGGTCAGGCCCGCCGTCTCCGGCGCCCTGGTGCTGGCGGCCTGCTTCCTTGCGGGCCTGGGTCTCGCCCGCCTGAGAACCGAGCAGGTCCAGGCTCCGATCGTCCCGCCCGGCGGGGAAGTCCGCCGGATCGAGGCCTGGGTGGTGGATGTTGCGAGTCCCGGGCAGGGCGGCGGCCGGGTCCTGCTGGCCCCGGTCGCCGTCGCGGGTCTCTCGCCGGAGGAGACCCCCATCCGCATCCGGCTGACCCTCCGAGGTCCGGAGGCGCCTCCGGCTCCGGGAACCCGGATCATCACCCGGGCCCTCCTCAATCCACCGCCGCCGCCGTCCTCGCCGGGCGCCTACGACTTCGCCCGGGACTCCTTCTTCGATGGCGTGGGAGGGGTCGGGCTGGCTCTGGGCGGGGTCGAGGTCGCGAACGGTCCGCCGGGCGGCCTTCCCTGGGGACTGCGTCTCCAGATGCAGGTCAACGCCTTCCGCTGGGATCTCACCCGACGCCTTGTCGATCGCATGGGGGTGGATCGCGGCGGTCTCGCCGCCGCCATGACCACGGGTCACGAGGCCTTCGTCCCGCCCGCCCAGGTCGAAGCGCTGAGGGCGGCGGGCCTGGCCCACATCATCTCGATTTCCGGTCTGCACATGGCGATCGTGGGCGGGTTCGTCTACGGGCTCGCCAGGCTCGCGGTGGCCGTCAGTCCCTGGCTCGCCCTTCGGCTCTCCGGGCGCAAGATCGCGGCGGCGTCGGGGATGATCGCCATCCTCGCCTACCTCGTCCTGTCAGGAGGGCCCGACCCGGCGGTCCGGGCGGGGGTCACGGCCTGCGCCGCCTTCTGCGCCATTCTCTGGGATCGCCGCGCAATCAGCCTCCGCACCCTGGCGCTGGCGGCGACTGTCGTCCTTCTCATGCGGCCGGAGGCGGTTACCCAACCAGGTTTCCAGATGTCCTTCGCCGCCACCGCCGCCCTGGTCGCCCTCGCCGAGGCCTGGCCGGCGCCGGTTCGGGAGATCTCCACCCCTCTGCTGGTCCGGATCCTCCAGGGCGCAGGGACCGCCGCCGTGGCGGGGGTCCTGATCTCGCTGGCGGCGGGGCTCGCCACCGGCCCCTTCGCCCTCCAGCACTTCAACCGGGTCGCGGTTTACGGGCTGCCCGCCAACCTCCTGTCGGAGCCGGTCTCGACCCTGCTCCTGATGCCGGCCCTCGCCCTGGGCGTCCTCCTGACGCCTCTTGGGCTGGGGGATATTCCCCTCTGGTTTGCAGGACAGGGGATCGAGGCCCTGAACGCCATCGCCCGGGTGTTCGCCAGTCTTCCGGGCTCGGAGAAGGTTATCGCCAGCGCCCCGCCCTGGGCCCTGCCGGTCACCTTTCTGGGCGTGCTCTTCATCTGCCTGTGGAAGGGGCCGCTCAGGTGGATCGGCCTGCCTCTCGCCCTGACGGTCCACCTCGCGCCGCGGACGCCGGCTCCCGATCTCTGGGTGGCCCATGACGCGGCGTCTGCAGCCGTACGGGTGGGAGGTTCCGCGGTCGCCCTGAGGCCGGACGTTCGCCGGTTTGGCGTCGAGGTCTGGTCCCGCCGGCGGGGCCTTGCCCTGCGTGCGCCGACGGAAGGTCCCGCCCCCGGCCTGGCCTGCCGGGCCTACGCCTGCACGCCGGCACCGGGGGGACCGCCTGTGGCCGTCATCTGGACCCGGCGACCCGGCGCTCTGGAAAGGGAATACCAGCTGGCCTGCAGGTCAGCCGATTTGATCGTCCTGCGCGGACGGCGCCCGGACGGGCCCTGTGGGGCGCGTATCGTCCTGGAGGAGACGGATTTCAGATCCGGCGGCTCGGTCGAACTTTGGCGGCTTCCCGACGGGCGGTGGCGCGCCCTCTGGGCGCAGCCCATGCGGGGCGCCCGGCCCTGGGCGATCCCCGGACGTCAGTGATAGGCGCGGATCAGGCCGACCAGCTTGCCCTGCACCGCCACCTGGTCCGGTCCGAAGATCCGGGTCTCGTAGGCGGGATTGGCGGCCTCAAGGGCGATGGAGGCGCCCTTGCGCCGCAGGCGCTTCAGCGTGGCTTCCTCGCCCATGACAAGAGCCACCACGATGTCACCGGAGGTTGCGGAGTCGGTCCTGCGGATGATCACACGGTCGCCATCGAGGATGCCGGCGTTGATCATGGAGTCACCCTGAACCTCGAGCACAAAGTGCTCGCCCGATCCGAGGATGGCCTCGGGAACGGGCATCCGGTCGCGCTCCTGCTGGATCGCCTCGATGGGCGTCCCTGCGGCGATCCGCCCCAGGACGGGCAGTTCGCGGGTGTCGTTGGCCGCCAGGGGAGGGACCGACGGCGGCGGCGCGCCGGGCTCGACCACCGACAGCTTCGCCGGGCCGCGGCCCTTGGGCGGCGCGGAGGTCGTCGCCTGCTGCGGCAGCTTGACCACTTCCAGGGCGCGGGCCCGGTGCGGCAGGCGCCGCAGAAACCCGCGCTCTTCCAGCGCGGTGATCAGCCGGTGGATGCCGGACTTGGACGCCAGGTCCAGGGCGTCCTTCATCTCGTCGAAGGACGGGGAGACGCCCGTTTCCTTGATGCGTTCGTGGATGAACATGAGCAGCTCGTGCTGCTTGCGGGTCAGCATGTCCGGAGCCCCCTCCAGGGAACAAAACAACAACTTCTGAGGATGTTCTTCTGGTGTTCTCTCCGAATGTCAAGCACTCCGGCGTCGGCCCGGGGTCAGGCGCCGAGCAGGGTCCGGGTCGCGGCGGGGACGTCGTCCTGGCGCATCAGGCTTTCGCCGACCAGCATGGCGGAGGCTCCGACCCGGGCGAGGCGCTCGGCGTCTTGGCGCGTGAAGATGCCGCTCTCGGTCACAAGCTGAGCGTTTTCAGGGAGATGAGCCGCCAGTCTTTCCGTAACCGCGAGGTCTGTGACGAAGGTCCGAAGGTCTCGGTTGTTGACCCCGACAAGGCGCGCGCCAAGCTGTCCGGCCCGGCGCATCTCGTCCTCGTCATGCACCTCGACCAGGGCGTCCATGCCCAGGCGGTCAGCCTCGGACATGAGTTTGGCGGCGAGGGCGTCGTCCACCATCGCCAGAATCACCAGGATGGCGTCGGCCCCGAGGGCGCGGGATTCGGCGACCTGCCAGGGGTCGACCAGGAAGTCCTTGCGCAGGCCGGGCAGGGAGGTCGCCGCCCGCGCCGCCACAAGATGGGCGTCGTCGCCCTGGAAGCTGGGCCCGTCCGTCAGGACGGACAGGCAGGCCGCCCCGCCCTCGGCGTAGGCGCGGGCGAGGGCGGGCGGGTCAAAGTCGGCGCGGATCAGGCCCTTTGAGGGCGAGGCCTTCTTGATCTCGGCGATCAGGGCCAGCCGCCCGGGTCCGGAGGCGGCGTCTAGGGCGGCGATGAAGCCCCGGGGCGCAGAGGCTGCGGCGGCGGCCGCCTCGACCTCGGCCTGCGACCCTGCGGCCTTCCGCGCGGCGACGTCCGTGCGCTTGTACTCGGCGATGCGGGCGAGGATGTCGGTCATCGGCCGTTCGAGATCCGCACCAGGGCCTCGAGGGCGGCGAGCGCCCGGCCGTCGTCGATCACCTGACCCGCCAGTCGGACGCCCTCGGCCAGGGTCCGCACCCGGTCGGCCACCAGGAAGGCCGCGGCCGCGTTCAGCAGTACGATGTGGCGGTAGGCGCCCGGGGCCCCGGACAGGAGGGCGCGCAGGGCGGCGGCGTTGTGCTGGGGATCGCCGCCCACCAGGTCCTTGAGCCGTCCCACGGGCACGCCGGCCTCGGAGGGATGAACGGTAAAGCGCCGCAGGGCTCCGTCCTTCAGCTCCACCACCTCGGTCTCGCCGGTGGTGGTCAGCTCATCCATGCCCTGGCCATGCACCACCCAGGCGCGCTCCGAGCCCAGGTCCCGCAGGACCTCGGCGATGGGCTCAAGCCAGGCGGCGTCGTACACCCCCAGCACCTGCCGCCGCGCCCCGGCCGGGTTGGTCAGGGGTCCCAGCAGGTTGAACAGGGTGCGGAAGCCCAGCTCGGCGCGGATCGGCGAGACATGCCGCATGGCGCCGTGATGAGCCTGGGCGAAGAGGAAGCAGACGCCAGCCTCTTCCAGAGCCCTCACCTGTCGCTCGGGACGGGCGGCGATCTCCACCCCCAGGGCGGAAAGGACGTCGGCGGTCCCCGATTTCGAGGACAGGGCGCGATTGCCGTGCTTGGCCACCTTCAGTCCGCCGCCCGCCGCGACAAAGGCGACGGCGGTCGAGACATTCAGGGTGTGCAAGCCGTCGCCCCCGGTGCCGCAGACATCCAGGGTGGGAAAGGGCGTCTCCAGCCGCACGGCGGCGGCGCGCATGGCCCGCGCCCCGGCGGCGATCTCCCCCGGGGTCTCGCCGCGCATCCGCAGGGCGGTGAGCGCGGCGCCCACCTGGGCCGGCGAGGGTTCGCCCCTCAGGCAGGCGGCGAAGAAGATCTCGGCCTCGGCGGCGTCCAGCAGCTGGCCGGCGGCCAACCGGCCCAGCAGGGGGCGAAAGCTCTCAGACACGGGCCCGCGCCGCCAGCTCCAGGAAATTGCCCAGGAGCTTGTGGCCGCCCTCGGTGGCGATGGATTCCGGGTGGAACTGCACGCCGTGCACCGGCCGCGTACGGTGCTGCAGGCCCATGATCTCGCCGTCTTCGGTCCAGGCCGTCACCTCCAGGCTGTCCGGCAGGCTGGCCTGCTCCACCGCAAGGCTGTGGTAGCGTGTGGCGGTGAAGGGGTTGGGCAGGTCGCTGAAGACGCCCTTGCCCAAATGGCGGATGGCGCTGGTCTTGCCATGCATCAGGCTCTTGGCGCGCACCACCTTGCCGCCGAAGGCCCGGCCGACGGCCTGGTGGCCCAGGCAGACTCCGAGGATTGGCAAATCGTCCGGCGCATGACGCAGCAGCTCGAGACAGATGCCGGCCTCGTCCGGTGAGCAGGGGCCGGGCGAAAGCAGGACCGCGTCGGGCCTCAGGGCCAGGGCCTCCGGGGCGCTCATGTCGTCATTGCGCTGGACGCGCGTCTCCGCCCCCAATTCGTTCAGGTAATGAACCAGGTTGTAGGTGAAGCTGTCGTAGTTATCGATCACCAGGATCATGGCCTTTTCCCTAGTGAAACCCGCGCTCAAGGGAAAGCCTGATTGTCACGGGCCGGATCCGGAGGGAGGTTTACGCATGATTGAAGGTGATTCCCCGCGCGGGGCGGTCAGCCCCCAAGAGATCGCCAGGGCCAAGGCCCTGCTTGAGAGCCCGCGCCGAAATGACGGCGCCTGGGCGGCCCTGGCCGCCGCCGCCTTCGCAGCCGCCACCTCCCTGGCCCTGGCTGCGGCGGTTATTCTCGCCCCCTGGCCCTGATCAGACGAAGCGCCAGGCTTCCTCTGCGGCCCGCCGCAGGGCGCGGGCCTTGTGCAGGGTTTCGTCATACTCGGCGTCGGCGTCGCTGTCGGCCACCACGCCGCCGCCCGCCTGAATGTGCATGATCCCGTCCTTGAAGCAGGCGGTGCGAAGGACGATGCAGGTGTCCACCGAGCCGTCGGCGCCGAAATAGCCCACGGCCCCGGCGTAGGCGACGCCGCGCTTCTCGAGCTCCAGCTCGTCGATGATCTCCATGGCCCGCACCTTGGGGGCTCCCGAAAGGGTGCCGGCGGGCAGGGCGGCCATCAGAACGTCCACCGGATCCAAGCCCTCCGGGGCGTCACCCTCCACGTTCGAGACCAGGTGCATGACGTGGCTGTAGCGCTCCACGAAGAAGCTGTCGGTGACCCGCACGTGGGGTCCGGCGGACCTGGCCAAGGGCGCGTTTGCGCCGGCGGCGTTCAGCATGGCGACCCGGCCCACGTCGTTGCGGCCCAGGTCCAGGAGCATGAGGTGCTCGGCCCGCTCCTTGGGGTCGGCGATCAGTTCGGCCTCCAGGGCCAGGTCCTCCTCGGGCGTGGCGCCGCGGGGCCGCGTCCCGGCGATCGGCCGGATGGTGATCTTGCCGTCCCGCAGACGCACCAGGATCTCTGGCGAGGAGCCCGCCAGCTGGAAGTCGCCGAAGTTCAGGTAGAAGAGAAAGGGCGAAGGGTTGGTCCGGCGCAGCGAACGGTAGAGCGAGAAGGGGTCGTGCGGGAAGGGCGCCCGGAACCGGTGGCTTGGCACCACCTGGAAGATGTCTCCGGCGGCGATATAGGCCTTCGCCCTGGCCACCACGGTGCGATAATCCTCGCGGCTGACGGGCGTTGCGAACCTGTCCGGCAGCGGCGCAGCGCCGCCCGTCGGCGGCAGGGCGGGGGCCTTGAGGTCATCCCGGATGGCGGCGAGCCGGGTCGTCGCCGCGGCCCAGGCCCCTTCCGCCGGGTCGTCTGACGGTCGGACGGTGGTCGCGAGCAGGATCTCCTGGGCGATGCTGTCGAAGATCGCCACGACGGAAGGCCGTATCATGACCGCGTCGGGAAGCCCCAGGGTGTCGGGGTTGACGTTCGGCAGACGCTCGACGAGCCGCACCATGTCGTAGCCGATGGCCCCGAACACCCCGGCCGTCATGGGCGGGAGGCCGGCGGGCAGCTGAAGTCGCGAAGCGGCGACCAGGTCGCGCAGGGACTCAAGAGCTCCACCCGCCTGCCGGGTGAAGCTTACGGCCGCGATATCGTCGCCCTCGGCGATCTCGGCGACGTCCCCCCGGCAGCGCCAGACGAGGTCGGGCTTCAAGGCGATCACCGAGTATCGTCCCCTCCAGGCGCCCCCCTCGACACTCTCGAACAGGAAAGCGTAAGGGCGCCCGTTGGCGATCTTCAGGTAGGCCGAGACGGGCGTCTCCAGGTCGTCGACCAGCCGGGTCCAGACAACCTGGGCGCGCCCGGCCGAATAGGTTTGTGCAAACGCCTCGAAGCCGGGCTCCGGGGTCACTTGCCGCCAGCCCCCTTGTCGGTCTTCGGCGTCTCGATCCCGAGGGCCTGGCGGGCAAGCTCGGGCGAAGTCCGGACCTTCAGCACAGCGCGCGCGTAGCGCGGCAGCTCCGCGCCGATCTCCTGGAACAGGGTCATGCCCAGCTGCGGCCGGACATCCTCCACCGCGCGGGCGTTCTCAGCCGCGGCCGGGGGCGTGATGGTCTCGACCCGCCCGACCGTCACCGCGAAGGCGCTGGGATTGGCCGCAATGAAGACATCGCCGCGTGCGGCCTGGAAGGCCTGGGCGAGCCCTTCCTGTGACAACGGACCCGGCTTGGAGGCGCCCTGGCGCGTCAGCCCCGTCAGGCGTTCGGGACGGGCGCCGATGGAGGCGGCCAGACCAGCGAAGTTCTCGCCCTTCCGAGCGCGCTCTGCAAGGGTCTCGGCCTTGGCCCGAAGACGCTTCGCCATCTCCTGATTCATCCAGGCCCGGGTCAGGGGCAGGCGCACCTCGGCGAGGGGCGGCAGGGCGCGCGGCAGGATCTTGTCCACCCGCACGACGAACGACTCGCCCTGACCTTCGTCCTCGATCTGGCTTTCGCCACCCTCTGGCAGACGGAAGGCGGTCTGCACCAGCTTGGCGCTCAGACCCGGGACCGCCCTGCCCGAGGGATCAAAGCCCTGCTCGGCGACGGGACCCAGGGTCGTGACCGGCACGCCGGCCTTGACCGCCGCTTCGTTCATGTTTGCGCCGCCGGCATGGGCGTCGTCGTAGACCTGGCTGATGGCGTAGACCTTTTCGGCAGCGGCGGTCTTGCGGGCCTCCGCTTCCAGAATGGGGCGGATTTCCTGAAGGGTCACGATCCGCCCGGGCGTGATGGCCGTGACCCGAACGACGGCCAGACCCAGGTCGCCCTGGACGATCCGGACCTCTCCGCGGGCCATGCCGAAAGCGGCCTCCGCAACCTTGCCGTCCACCACCGCGGTGCGGGGCTTGTCCGCATAGAGAACCGGCTCGACGCCGGCGGATCGGGCGACCGCAGAGGGTTCCTCTCCTTTGCCCAGGCGTTCGGCCATCCGGCGGGCCAGAGCCGGGTCCTTTGCCGGAATCTGGACCAGGGAGCGGATCTCAGGACGGTTCAGGCTGTCCTTGCGGAACTCGAATTGACGACGGATGTCGTCTTCCGAGACCTTGACCTGAGCGGCGACCTGAGCCGGGCTGAACCGAACGACGCTGAGGACGCGGAACTCAGGACGCATCAGGCGTTCGGCGTTTGTCTTCATAAACGCCTCCAGGTCTGAGTCGGTCGGCGGCTTCAACGTCTCGACAGCCGCCGGGCTGACATTGAACGCTTCCACATCCCGGGACTCCAGGGCGAAGACTACGGCGAGGGCGCCGTACGCACGGGGGGGTCTCAGCCCATCGACGAGCCCGGCCGCCAGATGTGACTGGGCGATCTCGTCCCGGACGCTTTGTTCGAACATCGCCGCGGTCATCTTGTTCCGGGCCAGGGCCTCCTGGTAGAGCCGCTTGTCGAAGCGGCCGGAAACCTGGTCGAAGAAGGCCGGTATCTTCTGGATTTCCGCGGTGATGAGGGGGTCCGCGGGTCGTAGGCCCACCCGTTCGATGAGCGCCGCCACCGCCTCCCGGTCTGCAAGGCTCTGCAGCAACCGCGCATCAAGGCGCTCCTGGGCGGCCACCTCGTTGCTGATCTGCTGCCCGGTCTGCATTTCCAGGTTCCGGCGAGCTCGGTCCCACTCCGAGCGGAAGGTCTCCACGGAAACCGACCGGTCGCCGGCCTTGATCACCTCGTGCGGGACCCGGGTCTTGAAAACGTCTCCGATCCCGAAGACGGCGAAGCTGACGATCAATACGCCGATCAGGACAGCGGCGACCCA
>JBJTFE010000118.1:0-10252 GCA_046093265.1 Phenylobacterium sp.
GCCCAGGCGATCAGGGTGCGGACCGCCTCCATGGCCTCCTCGCGGGTCGGCCGGCGCAGGGGTTCAAGGCCCGCGGGCACGGCGGCGGCGTTCGTGTCGGCGGGAGCGGCCATGACGTCTTCCTTCAAGCACCGCGCAGCGGGGTTGGGGCGTTCCCAAAGTCCTTGGCCCGCCGGACGGCCAGCCTGTATACGGGAGCCGCCCCTTCCGGGGCAACCTCGCGCCGCTTCCGACCTGGTCCGACCCCGCTCATGCCGCTCTCGCTCTACGACACCCAGGCCCGCGCCAAGCGGCCCTTTGTCCCCGCCGATCCGGCCCGGGTGACGATGTATGTCTGCGGGCCGACGGTCTACAACTACGTGCAC
Source organism: Phenylobacterium sp. (assembly GCA_046093265.1). Classification (GTDB taxonomy): domain Bacteria; phylum Pseudomonadota; class Alphaproteobacteria; order Caulobacterales; family Caulobacteraceae; genus Phenylobacterium. Next base: position 366 of record JBJTFE010000118.1, read on the forward strand.
GTTGGGAACCATCGGCCAGTCGTGGTGTTCGACGTCCTGTTCCGCCTGCTGCGCCACGTGTTCGGCGAAGACGCGGTGCTCTACGCCGCCAACGTCACGGACGTGGATGACAAGATCAATCGCAAGGCCGCCGAGGAAGGCGTCGCCATCGACGTGATCACGGAGCGCTACCTCGCCGCCTACAACGCCGACATGGCCGAGCTGGGGGCCCTGCCGCCGACCTTCCAGCCGAGGGCGACCCGGACCATGGACGCCATCATCGCCCTGATCAGGCGGTTGGTCGGGAACGGCTCCGCCTACGCCGCCGAGGGGCACGTCCTGTTCGATACCCAGGCCTGCGCCGACTACGGTGTGCTGTCCGGTCACCCCATGGACGACATGATCGCCGGCGCCCGGGTGGAGGTGGCCCCCTACAAGCGCCATCCCGCCGACTTCGTCCTCTGGAAGCCCTCCAAGCCCGGCGAGCCGGTCTGGGACAGCCCGTTCGGCCCCGGAAGGCCCGGCTGGCACATCGAATGCACGGCGATGATCGAACAGTCCCTCGGCCTGCCCATCGACATTCACGGCGGCGGAATCGACCTTCTCTTCCCGCACCACGAGAACGAACGGGCGCAGGGGGTTTGCCTTCATGACCATGGGCCGGAAGGGAATCGCGCCTACGCCCGCTACTGGATGCACAACGGCTTCCTGAACTTCGGGGACGAGAAGATGTCGAAGAGCCTGGGCAATGTGGCCCTGGTGAAGGACCTGGTGAAGACCGCGCCCGGCGAGGCCCTGCGCTGGGCGCTGCTGGTCGGCCACTACCGCGCGCCGCTGGAGTGGACAGGCGAGCTGATCGCCCAGTCGGTCAAGGCGCTGGACCGGCTCTACGGCGCCCTGCGCCGGGCGGCAGGGGTGGAGCCAGCGGACACGGGTCCGGACCCGGCCTTTCTGGCGGCGCTGGAAGACGATTTGAACACGCCGGCGGCCATGGCCGAACTGTTCGGCCTCGCCACGGCGCTCGAGACCGCGACCGGCCCCGGCCGGGCCGAGGCCAAGGGCCGACTTCTGGCTTCCGCCCGGCTGATGGGCTTCCTGTTCGGCGATCCTGAGGTTTGGTTCCAGGGTGGCGTCGACGAGGCGTTGAAGGCCCGGATCGACGCCCTCGTGGCCCGCCGGTCGCAGGCCCGTGCGGCGAGGGACTGGGCCGCCGCCGACCAGATCCGTGACGAGCTGGCGGCCCTGAACGTCGAGGTCATGGATGGCCCCTCCGGCGCCGCCTGGCGGCTGAAGGAGCGCGCATGAAGCCCGTACGCGCCCCGCCCATGTTCGGCATGAAGGGGGGTGGACCCAAGTCCTTCAGCCCAACGCCGCCGCCTCGCATCGAGCACCGCATCGGGGTCCAGGCGCCGCCTGAGATCCTCTGGGAGCTACTCAGCAACCTGGAGGGATGGGCCGACTGGAACCCGCTTTACCCCCAGGCCCGGGGCGCGATCCGCATCGGGTCCCAGCTGGAGCTGATCGAGGCCCTGCCCGGCCGCGCGCGCCGGGAAGCCCGGCCGATCGTCCTGGAGTGGGTGCCCCTGGAACAGATTCACTGGCGGGACTCCCGTTCCGACGGCTGGGTGAAGTCGGTGCGTTTCATCGAGGTGGACATTGTCAGTCCCACGGGGTGCATCATCTCGAACGGCGAGATCTTCTCCGGCTGGCTGGCGCGCCGGCATCTGAAGGCCCACGGCGCGGCCCACCGGGAAGGGTTCCGGGCCATGAACGAGGCCCTGGTCGACCGCGCCGTCCGGCTCTGGGCCGAAAGGGGCGGACCACCGCCCGGGTCCTCATGATCGACGATATCTATTCCGCGAAGGTGCTGGCCCTTGCGGCCAACCTGCCTCATCTCGGGCGGCTGGCCTCGCCTGACGGATCCGCAGAGAAGACCTCACGCCTGTGCGGCAGCCGGGTGACGGTCGACGTCGGCCTCGATCCGCAGGGCAGGATCGACCGCTTCGCCCAGGACGTGAAAGCCTGCGCCCTGGGCCAGGCCTCGGCCGCCATCCTCGGCGCCGGGGCGATCGGCGCGGACGTCGGGGAGCTGGAGTTGGCGACGAAGGCCTTCCGCTCTATGCTTAAGGAGGGCGGACCACCGCCCGAAGGACGCTTTTCGGATCTCGCCATGCTCGCCCCGGTCAAGGACTATCCCGCCCGGCACGCCTCGACCCTGCTGGCTTTCGAGGCCGCCCTGGAGGCCGTGCGCCAGGCCCGGACGCGAACTAGCCCCGCCGGCGCGGCTTGATCCCGCAGACTCCGCGGGATAAGCGCAGGCGGAAATCGCAAGCCTGCGAGCCGGCATGACCTTCTACGAACGCTGCGTCAGGGGCGCCCACCGCGCCTACAAGCTGACGCTCTCGCCCCTGATCGGGCGCCAGTGCCGGTTTCTTCCGACCTGTTCGGATTACGCGGCGGAGGCCCTGGTCACGCATGGTCCCTGGAAAGGCGCCGGACTGGCGTCCAGCCGACTGTGCCGATGCAATCCCTGGGGAGGATCGGGTTACGACCCGGTCCCGCCCCGGAGCCCGGTAGGCCCCGCCGAGGCGGGCTCCGGGTCTCCGAACCGGACGACCTGAACCATGATCGAACTCATCTTTCCCGACGGCTCGAAGCGGGCCTTCGACGACGGCGCCAGCGGCAGGGACGTGGCCGCCTCCATCGCCAAGTCGCTGGAGAAGCGCGCCCTGCTGGTGCGCCTCGAGGGCGAACTCCTGGACCTGGACCGCCCCCTGCCGGGCGGCGGGACCTTTGAAATCCTGACGCGCGAGAGCCCGGACGCCCTGGAGGTGATCCGCCACGACGCCAGCCATGTGCTGGCCCAGGCCGTGCAGGAGCTGTTCCCCGGAACCCAGGTGACCATCGGCCCGGCGATCGAGGACGGCTTCTACTATGACTTCGCCCGGGACGAGCCCTTCTCGCTGGACGATCTCTCGGCCATCGAAGCGCGCATGGCCGAGATCGTCGACCGGGACGAGAAGATCGTTCGCGAGGTCTGGGACCGCAACGAAGCCATCGCCCATTTCAAGGGCATCGGCGAGGCCTACAAGGCCGAGATCATCTCGGACCTGCCCGAGAACGAAGTCATCACGGTCTATCGCCAGGGAAGCTGGAAGGACCTGTGCCTGGGCCCGCACCTGCCGTCGACGCGGCACGTGGGCAAGGCCTTCAAGCTGACCAAGCTGGCGGGCGCCTACTGGCGCGGCGACCACCGCAACGCCCAGCTGCAGCGCATCTACGGCACGGCCTGGGCCAGCGAGGCGGATCTCGAGGCCTACCTCAAGCGGATCGAGGAGGCCGAACGTCGCGACCACCGCCGGATCGGCCGGGCCATGGACCTCTTCCACCTTCAGGAAGAGGCCAAGGGAATGATCTTCTGGCACCCCAAGGGCTGGACCCTTTACCGGACGGTGGAGGCCTACATGCGCCGCCGCCTGGACAAAGACGGCTATGTCGAGGTCAAGGCGCCGCAGGTCATGGACCGTGGGCTCTGGGAGAAGTCCGGCCACTGGGAAAAGTTCGGCCAGGCCATGTTCACCTGCGAAACGACGGAAGGCGAGGAGCTGGCCGTTAAACCCATGAACTGTCCGGGGCACGTCCAGATCTTCAACTTTGGCCAGAAGAGCTATCGCGACCTGCCCCTGCGCATGGCCGAGTTCGGCGCCTGCCACAGGTACGAGCCGTCCGGCGCCCTGCACGGCATCATGCGCCTGCGCGCCTTCACCCAGGACGACGCCCACATCTTCTGCCGCGAGGACCAGATCGAGGCGGAGACGACGAAGTTCGTGAAGCTGCTGAACTCGGTCTATTCGGACTTCGGCCTCGACCTGCACAGCGTCAAGCTGGCCCTGCGGCCGGACATCCGCGCCGGCTCCGACGAAATCTGGGACATCGCCGAGGCCAAGCTCGACCGCGCCGCCCGCCAGGCGGTGAACATGGAGGTGGAGCCCCTGCCCGGCGAAGGCGCCTTCTATGGCCCCAAGCTGGAGTTCCACCTGCGCGACGCCATCGGGCGGACCTGGCAGTGCGGCACGCTCCAGCTGGACTTCGTCCTGCCCGAGCGGCTGGACGCAGAGTACGTGGCCGAGGACGGCTCCAAGCAGAGGCCGGTCATGCTGCACCGGGCGATCTGCGGCTCAATGGAGCGTTTCCTGGGCGTGGCCATCGAGAACTACGCCGGCGCCTTCCCCCTGTGGCTGGCGCCCACCCAGGTGGTGGTGGCGTCCATCACCTCGGATGCAGATGACTATGCCCGGGAGGTGGCGGCGGCCCTTAAGGCGGCGGGCCTGAGGGTCGAAATGGACCTGCGCAACCAGAAGATCAACTATAAGGTCCGCGAGCACAGCTTGGCGAAGACCCCGGTCATCGCCGCGGTGGGCCGTCGCGAAGCCGAGGGACGGGCGGTGGCGATCCGCCGGCTGGGCGCCGAGGGGCAGACCATCCTGCCCCTGGACCAAGCCCTGGCGGCTCTGACCGCCGAGGCGGTCCCGCCGGACCTGGGCCGCGCAGCGTTGGGGGGGTGATGCTGAGAACCACAGACCCGGACATCGCGTTGCGGACGGTCCCGGTCACGACCGGAACCGTCTCGGTGATCCTCGTCGTCTTCATGACGGGCGAGTCCCTCTTTCCTTCGGTGGAAAGCGCCCTGGCCCAGCCCGAGGTGACGGAGGTCATCGTCGTGGACAACGGCTCCCTTCCCGAGGACGCCGCCCGCCTGGCCGAGCTGGCCGCGCTGAACCCGCGGGTCCGCCTCATCTCAGGCCAGGGCAATGTCGGTTTCGCCCGCGGAGCAAACCTGGGCGCCCGGATTGCGGAGGGGGATCTGCTGGTCTTCCTCAACCCCGACGCCTTCCTGGGGGCCGGCGGGATCAGCGCCCTCGCGGAAGCCCTCGAAGGGCGCCCCTCGCCCAGCCTTGCGGGCGCGCGGATCCTGAATAGCGACGGAACCGAGCAGAGGGGCGGTCGCCGGGGCGAGATTTCGCCCCTTTCGACCCTCCTGAGCCTTTCAGGCCTGACCCGGCTGCCGGCCCTTCAAAGGTTCGAGGTGCATCTGGAGGACCAGCCTACGCCCGCCGGCGTGGTGGCGGCGCCGACGGTGTCCGGCGCCTGTTTCGCCATGCGCAGGGGTGATTTCGAATCCCTCGGCGGCTTCGACAGCGGCTACTTCCTTCACGTGGAGGATATCGACCTCTGCTGGCGCGTGCGGCAGGCGGGGGGCCAGGTGGTCTTCCAGCCCGCCGCCCGGGTGATCCATGTGGGGCATACCAGCCGGGCGCATCCCCTGCGCGTGGAGTTCTCCAAGGGACGCGGTCTGGCGCGCTTTTTCATGAAGCGGGCGCGGACACCGGTGGAGTCGCTGGCGATCCGGGTGCTCTCGCCCTTCATCGTGGCCGCAGCAGTTGTGCGGCCCATCCTTTGGCGGATCGGCGCCTGGATGCCCTCTGGGCGATCCGAAGCGGCTCCCGCGCCATCCGGGTCTGGTCGACCCGGACTGTATCGCGCCGGGTTCAGGCGGGCGGGGGGAAGAGCCCGGCACGGGTGACCGAGGCGGTGGGCGACTTGCCCAAGAGCGCGCAGATCCACTCGGCGGTCTCCAGTAGGGCCGGAAGGTCGTAACCCGTCTCATATCCTCCCCTTTCCAGCATGTAGACCAGGTCCTCGGTGCCGATGTTTCCCGTGGCGTTCGGGGCGAAGGGACAACCGCCGAGGCCGCCGCAGCTGGCGTCCAGGACATCCACCCCCGCTTCGACCCCGGCGAAGGCGTTGGCGAGGCCCGTGTTGCGGGTATCGTGAAAGTGCAGCCGCAGCCGCCGGTCTCCGGACACGGCGCGGCAGGCCTCGACCAGCCGTCGCACCGCCCAGGGATCGGCCACGCCGATGGTGTCCGCCAGGGCGATCTCCTCCAGGGGCAGCCGGGCGGCCTCTTGCACCAGGGCGATCACCCGGGCCGGATCGACTTCGCCCTCGAACGGGCAGCCAAACGCGACGGAGAACGTCACCGATAGGCGCGGGCCACCCTCGGCCGCGCGCCGCTCCGCCACGGCGGCGAGGGTGGCCATCTGTTCTGCGGTGGTCGCGCCCTGGTTGCGAACCCCGAAGGCGTCGGAAGCGCAGACCACCACATTGGCCTCATCGCAGCCGGTGGAGACGGCCCGGTCCCAGCCCCGCATATTGAGCACCAGCCCGATCCTGGACCGGGCGGGATCCGGGGGCAGCGCCTCGCAGACCTCCTCGGCTCCGGCCATCTGGGGCACGCGTGCGGGATTTACGAAGGAGACCGTCTCGATCCGCCGGGCGCCGGCGGCTTCGAGCCTGCGGATGAATTCCACCCTTTGCGCAGGGGTCAGGACAGTCTTCTCGTTCTGAAGCCCATCCCGGGGCCCGACCTCCACGACTTCGATGAAACGTCTCATGGGCGGGCCTCCCTCGGCGGGGCGTAGACAGTGAGTTCCGTGTCGTCGCCATTGGAATAGTTCAGGCCGGAGACCCGGCCGACCTCGCGCGGCGTGACCCCCTCCTGGGCGAGGGCGGTGCGAAAGGCGGGCTGCTCGCGGCTTTCCACGACAGCGGCGCGACCCGACGCCAGGGCCCGCGCCGCGTCGGCGGCATCACCCAGGCCCGTGTCGGACCCCACCAGGAAGACAAGACTGGGTTCGGCATAGCCCGCAACGGCGACCGGACCGCTGATCACCCCCTGGGCCGGAAGAAGCCGGGCCTCAGAAAGCACCCTGGCGGTTCTTTCCGATAACAGGAGCGGTTGCAGGCTCGGGGCGAGGAGCCCGGTCAGGGCGGCGTGGGCCAGAACCCCCGTGCAGAGGGACCAGAGGACGGCGCGCGGCGCCTCTCTGCGCAGCAGCAGGAGGGCGCCGGCGGCGCCGGCGAGCACAAAGAGGAGGGCGGTCAGACCCGCCGCCGGCGCATCCCCCGGATCGCCGAAGGTCGCGGCCAGGTAGAGGGACGCCGCCGCCAGCACAACTCCGGCGAGCCCATGGAGCGCTGCGCCGGCGCGCCTGACGACCGGACCTCCGGCGCCGGAAAGTCCCGCCGCGCACAGCCAGGCCAGGGCCGCATAGCAGGGTAGAACATAGTGCGGGAGCTTGGTGGGCGTCGCTTCAAAGACAATCCAGGCCGGGATCAGCCAGGCCAGGGCGAATCGGATTCCCGGATCCGAACGGCGATTCCAGGCGATCCAGACGGCGGCCGGAAGCAGCAGGGTGGCCGGGAAGATCAGCAGGGGGACGGCGAGGGCGTGCATGCCGGGCGGGGCGCCGTGACTCTCATGACCACCGGCGAGTTTCGGCGCGAGATCCCCGCCGATCGCCACGGACCAGAAGGCCCCGTCGGTGGCGACAGTGACCGCCCAGGCCCAGGGGCCGACGATGGCGGCGAAGACAAGAAGGCCCCATCGCCACTGAACGGGTCTGAGGGTCAGCGGGCGGCGGTCCGCGAGGCGAAGTGCGAGGGCGGCGAGACCGGCGACAAGGAGAGCGATGGGACCCTTGACCAGCACGGCCAGGGCCAGGCTGAACCAGAGGAGCCAGACGGTGAAGCGCCCCGCCGGCGGCCCGCCCCGCGCCTCGGCGTACAATCGACCGAAAGCCGCCATCGCCAGGACCGTGAGCCCGGTCAGCATGGCGTCGGTCTTGGCGATGAAGGCTTCAGTGGACAAAAGGAGCCCGCCGCCGAGGAGCAGGCCTGAGAGGAGCGCCCGGGAGCGACTGAAGAAGCCCGCCGCGCCCCAGACGCAGGCCGCCGCCGCCAGCATCGCTCCCAGCAGGGACGGCAGGCGGTAAAGGCGGATATCCCGATGGCCAGCCTCCCCGAAAGCCGAGACGGCGGCTGCCTGCATCCAGTGAATTCCGACAGGTTTCTTGAACCTTGGCTGGTCCTGGAAACGGATGACCACGTAGTCGTCCTGCTCGAGCATCTGGGCGGTGGCCTGGGCGAAGCGGGCCTCGTCGCGGTCGAGAGGCGGCAGGGCCAGGAGCCCGGGCAGGCCGGCGAAGGCGGCGAACAGGGCGGCGACGGCCGGACCCCGCCAGCCGCCCGGACGCCGGAAGGCGTCGATGATGTTCGTCAGCCACATGGGGGGCTGGTTAGCACGATCCGCCGGCGGCGTCGTTTCCCTTGCGCCCCGAAAGATCGTAGAAGGGAGCATGTCCTCCGATCTCCCAACGACCCAGCCGATCGCGCCGTCGCCTCCCGGCGGACCGGAGATTTCGGTGGTGGTGCCCGTCTTCAACGAGGCGGGCGCGGCCCCGGACCTTGCCCGGGAGATCGCCCGGGCCTTCCAGGGTCGCGAAGTGGAGATCCTGTTCGTCGACGACTGCAGCCGGGACGGCACGGGCGAGCGCCTCGCCGCACTCAAACCCGAAATTCCCGGTCTGAGGCTTCTGGTTCACAGTGTGAACTCCGGACAGAGCCGCGCCATTCGGACCGGCATCCTGGCGGCGCGCGGGGAAATCATCGTCACCCTGGACGGCGACGGACAGAACGATCCGGCCGATGCGCCGGCTCTGGTCGCCGCCCTGACAGCCGGGCCGCCGGACCTGGCCCTGGTCGGCGGTGAGCGCGTCCGCCGCCAGGACAGTGCGGCCAAAAAGGTCGCCTCGCGGCTGGGAAACAGCGTGCGCAGATGGCTGCTCAAAGATACGGCCAACGATACCGGCTGTGGCCTGAAGGCGTTCCGGCGGGAGGCCTTCCTGCGCCTGCCCTACTTCGACCACATCCACCGTTACCTGCCCGCCCTGATGCAACGGGAGGGATATGCGACGGTCTTCCTCCCCGTCGGTCACCGGCCCCGGACGAGCGGTGCGTCGAAGTACACCAATCTCGGCCGGCTCTGGGCGTCCGCCTCCGACCTCGCAGGGGTGATGTGGCTTCAGTCCCGCGCCCGGCGGCCCGGCCCGATCACCGAGGTCTGACCCACGGCGCGACGATGTCAGGTGAAGGCCGTCAGTATGGCGGCGACCAGGGCGACGTCGAACACGCGGGACAGGAGGATTCGGGACCCCCGGGGCAGATGAGCGGTGAAGGGAGCGGCTCTGACAGTCATGCTGGATCTCCGGGCGGGACTTCCGGAGAGACTGCAAGGACTGAGCCAGAGTCAGCGGCTTGAAATACTTGTGGAAAGGTCTGTTCGGGACCGTCGCTGAACGGGCAATCGCCGCCGGTAGGCGGAAACGACCAGGCGCCCGTCAGATCTTGGTCCGGGCCCGGCGACCGGATTTCTTCCGACGGTCCGCACCACCTGACCACTCGGTCGTCTCGTAGGCCTCTTTGGCCGCATCCAGGACGGGGGCTCCGCCCTTCAGACCGCGACGGGCGCCCTTCTGGCCCAGAAGGTGGGCGCTCAGCGCCGCCGCCCCTTCAGCCAAGGGGGACTCCGGCGGCGGTATGACGCGATCGGTCCGCCCGGCGCCGCCGGTGGGCGGCGGAACTTCCGGGGAGGACTCGGGCTCAGCAGAAAGACTTCGGGCCTCCCGGGTCCGTCGCGAGCGCCGGATCGGATCGACCGGCGGCGTCATCTTCCCGAAGCGAGCCTGTCGATCTGGGCCGCCATCTCTTCCATCCGCCGCTTCAGGTCGGCGATGTCGTTATCCTTGCCGGCGGCTGAATCCGCGGCGGGCGAGGGCGTCGGCTCAGCGGCGGGCGACATCTCCGGCGCCTGGGAGGTTTCCGGTGTGGCGGGAGCGGCGGGGCGACCATAGGCGAAGGGCGAGAACATCTGCATGGCCTGGCTGAAGAGAGCCATGTTCTTCTTCACCTGATCCTCGTAGGCTGCGAGGCCCGCGGGCGGGCTCATGCCCGAAAACTGCTGGCGCAGACGATCCTGCTGATCTGCAAAGGAGGCCAGCGACATTTCC
>JBJTFE010000119.1:0-3757 GCA_046093265.1 Phenylobacterium sp.
CGGGGGCCCCGCCCCCGCCGGCGCCCCCGTCTCAGTCTCCGCCACCTGCGGCGCCGGCCGCCTAGATCCTTTTCCGAACGCCGAGACCCGGTTATCGTGGTCGCAGGATGAACGCCGATGATTGAGCCAGGCCCGGCGGACCGTCCGTGCAGCGGGTCGAGCCGCGAAGGCGAGGCGCCCCTGTCCTTCGTGCGCAGGGCGGGTCTGATGGCGCTTGGCGCGGCGGCCCTGACCGGATCGCTGGCGGCGTTCCGGGCGGAAGCGTCCCGGCGCCCCGGCGCCGACGGCTGCAGTCCGGTTCCCGGCGAAAGCCCCCTCGGCGCCGCCCAGGGCGGCCTCGAGGCGGCGATGCCCCCCCTGCTCGTCGATCCGGCGACAGGGCGCCTGGCCCCGGACTCCGCCGCGGCCCTCCCCGCCTGGATCTTCAGCCCGTCCACGAAGATCGTGGGGCTCGGCGAGGCCACGCATGGCACAAGGGAAATCAACGAGGTGCGCGCGGCGATCGTTCTGGAGATCGCCGCCCGGACGGAAGGACCCCTGGTCTTCCTGATCGAAGACGAGTTCGTCCGCGCCGCCGCCCTCGACGTCTACCTCGAAAGCGGAACCGGCGACGCGGCGACCTGTCTGAAGGCCCTGCGCAACATCTGGTGGAAGAACCGCGAGCTGGCCAGGCTGATGGAGCGGCTTCGCGCCCTGCGCCTGGCCAGACCCGACCTGCGCATCGTCTTCCGCGGCGTGGACATGCAGGACATCGACCGCATTCTGGCCCGGCTGGCCGAGGCCGCGCAGGCGCTGGGAGCGGGCCCGGCCGTCGCCGCCGACCTCTCCGCCGTTGCGGCGGACATTGAGGTCTATGTGTCCGCCGCCGCCGAAATGATGAAGGCGTACGCCCGGCGGCCCGCCTTCGATTACGCCCCCACCGTCGCGGCGCGCCGGCGGGCCCGCGCCGCCCTCGCGCGCCTGCGGGCCGCGTTCGCCGCCGCGCCGGGCCCCGGCCTGTCTGCGCGCGAGCGGGCCCTGCACATCCATACTGTTCGGGTCGCGGAACAGAGCCTCTGGAAGATGGATCCGCTCGCCACCGCCAATTTCGCCTTCGGGGATGACCCCAGGGTGAAGGCCTGGCTGGACGGCGTCGCCGCCCCGATCGCCGCCGCCGATCTCGCGCCAGGCCCCTGGGACGCCCGCGACGGGGCCATGGCGGAAAACGCTGAGGCGCTGGTGGCGCTGGAGGGTCCGGGCGCGCGGGGAGTCTTCTGGGCCCACAACGGGCACGTGTCGCGCGAGCCGCGACCTGACAGTCGGCCGGCCGGCGCCTTCCTCCGAAGCCGTCTGGGCGAGGGTTACAGGGCGATCGGAACCGAGTTCTACGCCGGACGTTTCCTTTCAGCGCCCGGCGACAGAATTCGGACCTTCAACCTGAACGCTTCCCCGCCCTCCTATTTCGCCAACGCGGCCGCGCGCCTCTGCCAACAGGCGGGGATGCTGGACCTGACCGCCCTGAGCGGAGACCTTTCCCGGGCCCTCGCCCGGCCCTTCGATCTCCACAGCATCGGGGGGGACTACGACCCCTCGCGCCGCCCCGACCGCGGCGTCCTGGGCGAGATGTTTGACGGCCTGGTCTTCGTCCGGAACACATCCGCCGCCGAACTCCTTCCCCGGCGACCTCCGAAGGCGGCGGGCGGGGCCTGACCGGGGTTCACTCCAGCCTGCGCAGATACCGCAGGCTCGCCTCCACACTCGGCCAGTAGGGGGCCGGCGGGAAGTCGTGCTCGACGAAGCGGTGTTCCACGCCGACGTCCGCAGCGGCGGCCAGGAGGGCGGGGAAGTCGAGGGTTCCGGCGCCCACATCGGCCATGCCGCCGTCGGCCTTGTAGTCCTTCAGGTGCAGGAGGCGCACGCGGCCGGCCAGGCGGCGGATGGTGTCCAGGGCGTCCTGCCCGCCCCGGGTCAGCCAGTAGACGTCGAGCTCGAAGCTGACGAGGTCAGGGTCGGTCCCGGCGACCAGGCGGTCGAAGGGAAGGGTCCCGTCGGCCTCCGGGGCGAACTCGAAGTCATGGTGGTGGTAGGCGACGCGGAAGCCCTCGGCGGTGGCGCGGCGGGCGAAGGCGTTCAGGCCGGCGATCACCGCCTCCCAGTCCCGCTGGTCCGGCAGGACGAAGGGCAGGACGATCCAGCGGCAGCCGAGGTGGCGGGCCATGGCCAGGACAGCGTCGGGTCGCTGGACCATGTCGTCCAGCCCCGCATGCACGGAGGGACAGTCCAGGCCGATGGCGGCCAGGTGGGCGCCCAGGTCGGCGAAGTCCATGGACAGGGGGGCGGCGAACTCCACCGCGTCATAGCCGATCTCGCGGACCCGGCTGAGGGTCCCCATGGGGTCGGCGGCGAAGGGCTTGCGCAGGGTGTAGAGCTGGAGGCCGTAGGCGCTCATTGGAAGTCTCCGTCGCGGAGGCGGTCGGCCGCATGGTTCGCCGTCCGGGCGGACAGGGCCATGTAGGTGAGCGACGGGTTCATCGAGGCGCTGGAGGCCATGACAGCCCCGTCGGAGAGGAAGAGGTTGGGGACCTCGTGCGCCTGGCCCCAGCCGTTGACCACCGAGGTGGCGGGGTCACGGCCCATGCGCGCCGTGCCCATCTCGTGGATGCGGTCGCCGGGAGGGGTGACGTGCTCGGCCGCCTCCTCCCAGGAGGTGAGGTCGACGCAGCCGGCGGCCCTGAGCATCTCCCAGGCGTCGCGGGCCGCCTCGCGCATCATCAGGCGCTCGTTGTGGCCATGGGCGGCGTCGATGACGGGCACGGGGAAGCCCCAGGAATCCATTCGCGTCGACGAGAGGGTGACGCGGTTCTCCGGGTTGGGCAGGACCTCGCCGAAGGGCATGAGCGACATGGACCAGGGCATGCCGCCCGGGGCCTCGGACCGGCGGGTGCGCACCGCCCCGCCCTGCATGCCGAAGCCGCGCAGGTAGGGCTTGTCGGCCTCGGTCACGTTGGCGTAGCGCGGGATGTAGATTCCGGTCGGGCGCTCGCCCGGATCCTGCTGGTCCTCGAAGCCCGGCCAGCGGCCGACAATGGACTTGCAGCTGACATGGTCCATCAGGTTGCGCCCCACCTGGTCGCTGCCGTTGGCCAGGCCCCGCGGGAAGGCCTCCGAGGCCGAGTTCAGGAGGATGGCGGAGGTGTTGATGCTGGAGGCGTTGAGGAAGACCATCCGCGCCGGATAGGTGCGCCCCTCGCGCGTGGTGCGGTCGACCAACCGCACGCCGGTCGCCCGGCCGAGAACGGGGTCATGCTCCACTGCGACGACGACGGCGTCGGTCACCACGGTCAGGTTTCCGGTCGCCAGGGCTGCGGGAAGGGTGGCCGCCTGGGTGGAGAAATAGCCGCCGAGGTTGCAGCCGTGGGCGCAGCGCAGCTTGCCCTCGCAGCGCTTCCGGCCAAGGTCCTGGTGCACCTTGGTCGTCCGGCTGAGGTTGGCGACCCGGCCCATGATCATGCGCCGGGTAGGGAAGGCGGCCTCGATATTGGCCTTCACCGCCTCTTCCACCGCATTCATCGGCCAGGGGGGCAGGAAGTCGCCGTCGGGCAGCTGGCACAGGCCGTCATAGTCGCCGCTGATCCCGGCGAAGGCCTCCACATTGTCATACCAGGGGGCGAGGTCGTCATACCGGATCGGCCAGTCGACCCCGTGGCCATCCTTCAGGTTGGACTCGAAGTCCTGGGGCGCGCAACGGTAGGACTGCCGGCGCCAGGTCAGGGAGCGT
>JBJTFE010000120.1:0-3714 GCA_046093265.1 Phenylobacterium sp.
GCCGGCGGTGAAGATCTACGCCAACAGCCACTACGTCACGCCGCGGCCGACCCTGAACCAGGCCATGAACCAGATCCGCGCGGAGCTGAAGGAACGCCTCGACTGGCTGGTGGCCAATGGCAAGCTTCTGGAGGCCCAGCGCCTCGAGCAGAGGACCACCTTCGACCTGGAAATGATCCAGGCCACGGGCTCCTGCGCGGGGATCGAGAACTATTCCCGCTACCTGACCGGACGACGGCCCGGCGAGCCGCCGCCCACCTTCTTCGAATACATCCCGGACAACGCCTTGCTCTTCGTCGACGAGAGCCACCAGACCATCCCGCAGATCGGGGCCATGTTCCGGGGCGACTTCCGCCGCAAGTTCACCCTGGCCGAGTACGGGTTCCGCCTGCCCTCCTGCATGGACAACCGGCCCCTCAAGTTCGAGGAGTGGGACGCCATGCGGCCGGCCACGGTCAGCGTCTCGGCCACCCCCGGCCCCTGGGAGATGGAAAAGACCGGCGGCGTCTTCGCCGAGCAGGTGATCCGCCCGACCGGCCTGATCGATCCGCCGGTCGAGATCCGCCCCGTGGCGAAGGACGGCTTCTCCCAGGTCGACGACGTCATCGACCAGGTCCGCCAGACCACCGCGAAGGGCTACCGGACACTCGTCACCGTCCTGACCAAGAAGATGGCCGAGGACCTCACGGAGTACATGCACGAGCAGGGCCTGAGGGTCCGCTACATGCACTCCGACGTGGACACCCTGGAGCGCATCGAGATCATCCGCGACCTCAGGCTCGGCGCCTTCGACGCGCTGATCGGAATCAACCTCCTGCGCGAGGGCCTGGACATCCCCGAGTGCGGGCTGGTGGCCATTCTCGACGCGGACAAGGAGGGCTTCCTCCGTTCGGAGACCAGCCTGATCCAGACCATCGGGCGAGCGGCGCGGAACGTCGACGGCCGGGTCATCCTCTACGCCGACCAGGTGACGGGCTCGATGGAGCGGGCCATGGCCGAGACGCGGCGCCGACGCGAGAAGCAGGAGGCCTGGAACACCGCCCACGGCGTGACGCCGGAGAGCGTCCGCAGCCAGATCAAGGAGATCCTGGCCAGTCCCTACGAGAAGGACCGGGTCACCGTTCCGGCCGGCGTCGCCGAGGACGGCGCCCAGCCCTTCCTGGGCGACAACTTCAAGGCCACGCTGAAAGACCTGGAGGCGCGCATGCGCCAGGCGGCTGCAGACCTGGAGTTCGAGACCGCCGCGCGCCTGCGCGACGAGATCAAGCGGCTCAAGCTCCTCGACCTGGAATTCGCCGCCGACGCCCTGGTCTCCGGCGAAGGCGAGGCGGGCTCCGGAGCGGCCCGCAGCGCGGCGAAGTCCCTGCGGGCGGAGAGCCGCGCCGAGGCGGCCGCCGAGCGACGGCGACCCAGACGCCGCTGAGGTCCCGCCTCAGTCGAGCAGGGCCCGGTGGGCGTCGCTCCGTTTCAGCCAGGCGGCCGCATAGCTGCAGACCGGCGTGATCTTCAGCCCGCGCGCCTGGATGTCGGCCGACAGGGCCTCCATAAGGCGCCCGGAGGCGCCGGTCCCGCGCAGGGCGGGCGGGCTTTCCACGTGGTCGATGACGATCCGGTCGCCGGCGCGCCGGTAGTCCGCGAAGGAGGTCAGGCCCTGTTCGACCATCTCGAACCGGGTCCCGGTGTCTTTGAGAGGGCTGGTCATGAAGCTGAGCGTAAATCATTTCCCAATCCCGCGCACCCTGCCTCCCGCCAGCGCCCAACGAGGGGGTGCAACGGCCGCTCCGCAGAATTAGGGAGCCAATTGCTCCCCTGCGGAGGAGCTGTCGGCGAAGCCGACTGAGCAACCATGTTCAAGCGGGTTGGGTTTTGACCCAGGGCTGTCCTCTGTGGAGGATGAGGTTGGCGGCTTCGATGAGCTTTCGCATGACGGCGACGATGGCCAGCTTGATGGGCTTTCCACGGGCGAGGAGGGCCTGGTGGAAGGCTTTGAAGCCGGGGTCGTAGCGCTTGGCGGCGAGGCTGGCGAGGTAGAGCATCCGCCGGACGCGGGCCCTGCCGCCGCTGATGAAGCGCAGGCCCTTCCACTGGCCGCTGTCGCGGTCGAAGGGGGCGACGCCGGCGAGGGCGGCGGCCTGGCCCCGGCGCATCTGTCCCAGCTCGGGCATGCGGATGGCCAGGCTGGCGGCGACGACGGGACCGAAGCCGGGGATGGAGAGCAGCAGCCGGAAGCGGGCTGCAAGGTCCTCGTGGGCCTTGAGGACCTGGAGCACCTGGGCGAGCAGGCGGGCCTTGAGGCGCTCCAGGCTGGCCAGCTGGACCTTCAAGCTCCGCAGCACGTCCTTGAGCGTCACGTGCTCCAGGAAGGTCTTGAGCCCGGCGATCTGGTCGGCGACCTGCTCATACGCCGTCAGCCGCTCGGCCAGTTCCGCAAGCCGGGGATCCTGCGCGGCCCTGACCGTCTCCGCCTGGGCCGTCGCCTGGGCGATCAGCCGGGCGTCGATCCGGTCGTTCTTGGCCCGCAGGCGCTTGAGCCTGGCGAACAGCCGCACCTCCAGAGGCTGGTGCACCACGACCTCGAACCCCGCCGCCTCCAGCGCCGCCCTCACCTTGCGCTCATAGCCGCCCGTCGCCTCCAGGCCCACGCGCCCCACACGCCGGGCGCGCAGCCAGGCGATCAGGGCGGCATGCCCCTCCGGACCGTTCTCAACCTGCGTCTCGTCCTCCAGGCCGTGCGCTGCAACATCCAGAAACCGCTTGCCGACATCGATCCCGGCGATCTTCGTGTTAGACTGGTTCTGTTCCATCGACCCCTCCTTGTGGCTTCGGACCCAAACGTCCCTGCAACCATCCGGGTCTGTGAAACGCCGGCGGCGGCCCTGCTCACCGCCAGCCCCAAAAGGCTAGGGGGTCATCGGCCCTTCCGCCGGCAGTCCGCCTGGTGTTGGTGCGCCAGGCGGACGTCCCGGAAGACAACCGCACTCTAATCCAAATCGCACAGACAAGGGGGTCAAGGGCCTTGCCGGGGAGCCTTTAACCGGACCGCGCCTTACTCCCCCGCCAGGCTGGCCTTGGCCGACTCCAGCCCTGAGACGCCGTCCTGGAAGATGTAGGTCGCCCGGGGGACGGCGGTCTTGCCGACCTCGTAGACGCTCACCAGGGTCACGCTCCGGTCCTGGCGCCAGCCAATGCCCGGAAAGCCGATGGCCGCCACATGCCAGCGGCCCTCATGCCGGGTCGCCACGACGTCCAGCTCATCCTCCGAGAAGGCCGGCATGACCTGGGTCTTCGGCGACATGCCGAACACAGGCAGGTCGCGATGGGTGCGCTGCAGCTGGGCCCGGACCTGGGCGACGAGGGGCTCGGTCGACTTCGGCGGCGGAGCCGCGTCATAGCGGACGGGGGAGGCCCGGCGCTGATGGAGGGCGTCCTGCGTCTTGGTGCGGTTGAAGGCCGCCGCAAGGCTCTGGGCGGTGGTCTCGAAAGCCCTGCAGTCCTCCGGGCGGGCGCACAGCCGCTCCGCCAGTCGCCTCTCGGCGTCCAGCAGCAGCTCGACCTTGCAGGTCCGGCCCCAGGCCTGGCCCGTCCAGGGCGTCACCCGGATCGTCGCCAGGGGCTTGCGCGCCGCCCTGGCCTCGCCCGGCGACAGACCCGACCTCTGGAGATGGATGAGGGCGGGAACGCCGCCCGCCCGGCCCACATGGGCGTGGGAGGCAC
>JBJTFE010000121.1:0-3687 GCA_046093265.1 Phenylobacterium sp.
ACGATCCCGCGGCCGGCCGTGCGCCCGGCCCGACCCGAGTTCTCTTCCGGCCCGTGCGCCAAGCGCCCCGGATGGACCCCCGAAGCCCTGAAAGACGCCGTCCTCGGCCGCTCGCACCGGTCGAAGCCCGGCAAGGCGCGCCTGCAGGAGGCCATCACCCGCACCCGCCGGGTGCTCCAGGTCCCGGACAGCCACCTTATCGGCATCGTCCCCGGCTCCGACACCGGGGCGGTGGAAATGGCCCTGTGGTCCCTGCTGGGGCCGCGCAAGGTGCAGATGCTGGCCTTCGAAAGCTTCGGCAAGGACTGGGTCACCGACGTGGTCAAGCAGCTGAAACTGCCCGCCGAGGTGCTGGAGGCGCCCTACGGCGAACTGCCCGACCTGTCCCGCTTGGATCCCGAGGCGGACCTCGTCTTCACCTGGAACGGCACGACTTCGGGCGTGCGCGTGCCGGACGCCGGCTTCATCTCGGCCGACCGGGCGGGTCTGGCCATCTGCGACGCCACCTCGGCGGCTTTCGCCCAGGACCTCGCCTGGGACAAGCTCGATGTCGTGACCTTCTCCTGGCAGAAGGCCCTGGGCGGCGAGGGCGCACACGGCGTGCTGGTCCTGTCGCCCCGCGCCGTCGCCCGGCTGGAGAGCCACACGCCGGCCTGGCCCATGCCCAAGCTGTTCCGCATGACCAAGAACGGCAAGGTGACCCTGGACCTGTTCGAGGGCGCGACCATCAACACCCCCTCCATGCTGTGCGTCGAGGACGTCATCGACGCCCTGGACTGGGCCGAGGGGATCGGCGGCCTGTCCGCCATGCGGGCCCGGGCTGACGCCAACCTGGGCGTGCTGGCCGACTGGGTGGCGAAGACCCCCTGGGTGGACTTCCTGGCCGCAGACCCTGCGACCCGGTCCAACACCTCGGTCTGCCTGAAGGTGGTCGATCCCCGCGTCGCCGCCCTGCCGGCCGAGGCCCAGGCCGACTTCGCCAAGACCCTGGCCTCCCTGCTCGAGAAGGAAGGCGCGGCCCTGGACGTGGGCGGCTATCGCGACGCCCCGCCCGGCCTGCGGATCTGGTGCGGCGCCACGGTGGAGACAGCCGACGTCGCCGCCCTGGTCCCCTGGCTCGACTGGGCCTTCGAGACGGCCGCCGCCGGGCTCTGAGCCCGCGCGTCGTCGTCCCGCCTTCCGATTTCCCGTTCCTTCCCCGTGAAGAAAGACACCGCCATGCCCCGCGTGCTCATCGCTGACAAACTCTCCCCCGCCGCCGTCGACATCTTCCGCCAGAGGGGGGTCGAAGCCGACGTCAAGACCGGCCTGTCCAAGGACGAACTGCTGAAGATCATCGGCGGCTATGACGGCCTGGTCGTCCGCTCGGCCACCAAGGCCGACAAGGACGTGATCGCCGCCGCCAGCCAGCTGAAGGTGATCGGCCGGGCCGGGATCGGGGTCGACAATGTCGACATCCCCGCCGCGACCTCCAAGGGCATCGTGGTGATGAACACCCCCTTCGGGAACTCCATCACCACCGCCGAGCACGCCGTGGCCATGATGTTCGCCCTGGCCCGCCAGCTCCCCGCCGCCGACGCCTCCACCCAGGCCGGCAAGTGGGAGAAGAACCGGTTCATGGGGATCGAGCTCTACGCCAAGACCCTGGGCCTGATCGGCGCCGGCAATATCGGCTCCATCGTCGCCGACCGGGCCAACGGCCTGAAGATGAAGGTGGTGGCCTACGATCCCTTCCTGTCCGCCGAGCGGGCCGTGGAGATCGGCGTGGAGAAGGTCGAGCTGGACGAGTTGCTGGCCCGGGCCGACATCATCACCCTGCACACCCCCCTGACCGACAAGACCCGCAACATCCTGTCGGCCGAGAGCCTGGCCAAGGCGAAGAAGGGGGTGCTGATCGTCAACTGCGCCCGCGGCGGCCTGGTGGATGAGGCGGCCCTGCGCGCCCTGCTGGACTCCGGCCATGTGGGCGGGGCGGCCTTCGACGTCTTCGTCGAGGAGCCGGCGACGGCCAACATCCTGTTCGGTGCGCCGAACTTCATCGCCACCCCGCACCTGGGCGCCTCGACCCTGGAGGCCCAGGAGAACGTCGCCCTGCAGGTGGCCGAGCAGATGAGCGACTACCTGCTGACCGGGGCGGTGACCAACGCCCTGAACAGCCCCTCGGTGAGCGCCGAGGAGGCCCCCAAGCTGAAGCCCTTCGTCGCCCTGGCCGAGCGCCTGGGCGCCTTCGCCGGCCAGATGATCGACGTGGAGATCAAGGCGGTGGAGCTGGCCTACGAGGGCGAGGTGGCCCAGTTGAACACCCGGCCCCTGACCGCCGCCGCCCTGGCCGGGGTGATGCGGCCCATCCTGGCGGAGATCAACATGGTCTCGGCCCCGGCGGCGGCGCGGGAGCGGGGCGTGGCGGTGACCGAGTCCAAGCTGGACGACTCGCCGGTCTTCGAGAGCCTGGTGCGGATCACCGTGACCACGACCATGGGCAAGCGCTCCTTCGCCGGGACGGTGGTGGCCGGGACCCCGCGCATCGTCGAGGTTAAGGGCATGGAGCTGGACGCCCCCTTCGGGCCGACCATGTTGTACGTGAACAACCAGGACAAGCCGGGCTTCATCGGCGCAGTGGGCGCCCTGCTGTCGGAGGCCCAGGTGAACATCGCCACCTTCAACCTGGGACGTGTCGCCGCCGGCGAGGACGCCATCTGCCTGATCGGCGTGGACCAGGAGCCCGGCGAGGCCCTGGTGGGTCGCATCCGCGCCCTTCCACATGTCAAGGAAGCCCGCATCCTGCGGTTCTAGCCCCCGGCTTCACCGCCGCTGACCCCCTTGCTGTCATTCGTCCCCCTTCCAGTAGGAGGTGGACCGCGCAGCAGGATGGAGGAGCTCTGCGGAGAGGCCGTTGCACTCCCTCAGTCGGCTTTCGCCGACAGCTCCCCCTGTCAGGGGGAGCAATTAAGCCGTTGTAATTCCTCCACCTCTTGAGGGGGAGGTGGACCGGGGCGGCAGCCCCGGGACGGAGGGGGCCTGGGGAGCCGCCGTTGACCCCGGGCGCTGGTCTGGGGGTAGATGGGGCGTGAGCGCGCCACAGAACCCTTGCCGACAGGCCGAGGCCGAGCTTCTGGCCTACGGCCTCAGCCTGCCCGGGACGGACCTGGCGCCGCCGCGCCGGGAGGCCGACCCCTTTCACTACCTGCGGGTGGCGGGCAAGGGCTTCGCCTGGTTCGGCGGGCGGGACGGGAGCCCCGACGAACTGGTGCTGACAGTGAAGCTGCCCATCTCGGCGGAAATGGTCGCAGACCTGCCCTTCGTCGAGGAGAGCAAGGGCTGGCACAAGCGCAACAACTGGGTCACCGCCCGCTTCGGGCCGGCGGACGACGTCCTGGCCGAGCTGGAGAACCTGAAGGCCTGGATGCTGCAGAGCTACCTGGCCATGGCCCCTCGGAAACTGGCGCGTCAGGTCGCCGGCGACTGATCCCCCCCTGTCCTCCCGGAGACCATTGACTCCCCGTTCGCCGCGACTAGAACAAAAAGCGAACACGAGGTCGGGCATGGACGGGGACAGGCGGAAGAGGCTGGCGGCGCTGCGGGCGGACATCCGGCGGCTGGAGCGGGGGGCGGGGCCCGTGCGGGGACGGCTGGCCCTGGGCGATCCCCGGCTCGATTCGGCCCTGGGCGGGGGGCTGCCCCTGGGCG
>JBJTFE010000122.1:0-13365 GCA_046093265.1 Phenylobacterium sp.
CGCAACGAACTGGACAGCTACCTCTCGGCGCGCGGCGGGCAGGCTGTGGAGGAGACGCCCCTGATCCGCGTCGAGAACCAGGGCTATATCCACTACCGCAAGGGCTCCCTGGTCATGTATCTGCTGCGCGACCAGCTGGGCGAGGCCAAGGTCAACGCCGCCCTGCGCAGCCTGCTGGCCAGGTACGCCTTCAAGGGCGCGCCCTACCCAACTTCGAGGGACCTCGTCGACGCCCTTCGGCGCGAGGCCGGGGACGATCCACGCGCGCAGGCCCTGATCACCGACCTGTTCGAAAAGATCACCCTCTATGATCTCAAGACCGAGGAGGCCGAGGCCCGCCGCAGGCCGGACGGACGCTACGACGTCACCCTGAAGATCGCCGCCCGCAAGCTCTACGCCACCGGCAAGGGCGCGGAGACGCCTGCGCCTCTCGGAACGGAGACCTTCGACCTCGGCGTCTTCACCGCCGAGCCGGGCAAGCCTGGCTTCACGCGAGCCTCGGTGCAGAGCTTCACCGTGCGGACCTTCAAGGACGGAGAGCAGACCATCACCGTGACCGTCGACAGCAAGCCGGCCTTCGCAGGGATCGATCCCTACAACAAGCGCATAGACCGCAACTCCGGCGACAACGTCACGCCGGTCAAGATCGCCGGATAGGCTTGCGCAATGCGAACGTTTGAGGAACATTAGCGGGGCCGCCGGAGCCCCGCCATGCCCTCATCCGACCTGCAGGAAGCCCCGCTCTTCGGGGCGCTTTCCCCCGCGCCGCCGCACGCTGGCCACAGGGCCCGCCTGCGCCACCGCGCCCGCCATGGCGGCCCCGGCGCCCTGCCGGACTATGAGCTGCTTGAGCTGCTGCTCTTCCGGTCCCTGCCCCGGGGCGACGTCAAGCCCCTGGCCAAGGCGCTCCTGTCCCGCTTCGGCTCCCTCGCCGGCGTCTTCGGCGCGCCGGTGGAGGACCTTGTCCGGGTTCGCGGCCTGGGCGAGCAGGCGGCGCTCGACCTCAAGCTCGCCCACGAAGCGGCCGTGCGCATCAGCCGCGAGCCGGTCGCCCGCCGGACCGTGATCACCTCATGGACCCAGCTGTCCGCCTATCTGCGCACCGCCATGGCGCACGAACCGCGCGAGCAGTTCCGGGTCCTTTTCCTCGATCGCCGGAACCAGCTGATCGCCGACGAGGCCATGAACGAGGGCACCGTGGACCACGCCCCCGTCTATCCGCGCGAGGTCGTCCGCCGGGCCCTCGAACTCTCGGCCAGCGCCCTGATCCTCGCGCATAACCATCCCTCGGGGGATCCCACCCCCTCGCAGGCTGACATCGCCATGACCCGAGAGGTGATCGAGGCGGCCAAGGTCCTGCGCCTGTCGGTCCACGACCACGTCATCGTCGGCCGAGACGGCCTGACCAGTTTCCGCGCTCAGGGGCTGATCTGAGGGAGTCGGATCGGCGTCGGGTTTCGTCCTTCCGGGGACTGCGGGGGGGCTTCGTCAGCCTGGATTGTCGCGGGGCTTGAGTTCGTTTTCCCAGTCCGCAGACCAGGCGTCCAGGGCCCGCAGCACCGGACTGAGCTTCCGTCCCAGCGCCGTCAGCGTCCAGTCGCCGTTCGCATCGTGACGGACGACTCCAGCCTCCTTGAGTTCGGCCAACCTCGTGGAAAGCGTATTGGGCGACATCTGCTCGCATCGCGCCTGCATCTCACGGAAGCCCAAAGGACCGTTCCGCAGTTCCCAGAGGATACGAAGCACCCAACGGCGACTGAGCA
The DNA here is from genome assembly GCA_046093265.1 of Phenylobacterium sp. Classification (GTDB taxonomy): domain Bacteria; phylum Pseudomonadota; class Alphaproteobacteria; order Caulobacterales; family Caulobacteraceae; genus Phenylobacterium. The sequence continues at coordinate 1,764 of JBJTFE010000122.1, forward strand.
GGTTCAGTGCGGCCATGATCGGGCGTCCGCTCTCCGACCCACGGACCCTGCGACCCGGCATAGGCGTTCGCGAGCGGCGCGGCGCCGGGTTTTCTGCTGTGCTGTCTCCGGACATCCGAAACTCGCCAGGACCAAACCCGCCCCAGCTACACCTATCCGGGCAGATAATCATGCGCCAACTGGCGCGCGGCGGCGGCGGACGCAATCATGTCCTCGGCGTCGAGTCCGAACTCGCTCAGAACACGAAGGGTCGAGGCGCCCGGCTTCTCCGCAGGCGCGAGCCTTCGCAGGCCGCCGTTTCCGACCACCTGCTGACCCGGCGCGACCACAACCTGGCCGAGTCCGTCGACCTGCTGTCGCTCCAGCCGAAGGCCGCGGCGCCCCTGATCCGCGAGCCGCCCGGCGAGGGAGGCGATCGTCTCCACCCGCACCGCCGAGAGACCCGCCGCGCCCAGCGTCGAGATCACGGCGTCGACCCGACGGACGGCGATGGCTCCGGCGATACCGGCCACCTCGTCTCCGGACAAACCGAGCGCCTGCGCCAGGCGCTTCGGACCAGCCCTGCAGGCGGCGACGAAGACCCACCCGTCCCGGGCCCTGTACAGTCGGTATCCCGGCCCCTCGCCAACGGCTGTCTGGCCCGAGACCTCTCTTCGTTCGAGCCCCTCGTAGGACAAGGCGAAAGGCAGCTGGACCAGCGTAGCCGCCGCTGCAAGAGACGTCTCGACCGACCCGCCGCCCCGCCCCTGCGCAACGCCAAGCAGCGCGACCGCGGCGCCAAACGCCAGAGAGTAACCGGTCAGGGCGTCGACACACGAGGCGATGGCGTGAAGCTCGGGCCGGCCCGGGTCGCCGAAGCGATTCATGATCCCGGTCGCGGCCTGAAGAACAGGGTCGTAACCCCGTCGCGCCGCCCAAGGTCCATCTTGAAGGCCATTGAATGCACCGATCCGGCAGACGATCAGGCGCGGATTGAGCGCCTGCAGCTCCTCTTCGCTGACGCCCGCTTCGGCCATCACGGCTGGCGTGTGGTTCGTCAGCAGCACGTCGGCCCGCTCCAAGAGACGCTGCAGAGCCGCCCTGCCGGACCCGGACTTCAGGTCCAGGATGACGCTCTCCTTGCCCTGGTTGACGTCCAGACCGTACCAACTGGTCAGCCTGGGGCCATGATTGGGATGGGGCGGCTCGATCTTGATGACCCGGGCCCCGTACTCGGCGAAGACGCGGCCCGCGACAGGTCCGGCCACCATTGAACACAGGTCCACCACGAGCCGCCCTTCCAGCCATTTGGCAAGCGGCCGGGCGGACGCGGATGCGCTTTCCGGCGCGGGATCGCGCGGGGCGCTCCACCGCGCCTCGGTCAAGGCGGCTTTGGGCCTGCGGGCCGTCGGCGTCCCGGTACGCCGCGCTCCCGCCCGTATGATCGCCTGAGGGCCGGGTTGCGCCATCTCTCCGAGTTCCGGGTCCTGCACGGTGGCGACCAGTCCCGCAGCCCGCGCGGCGGGCAGCGCCAGCCAGTCCTCTGTGGTGCGCTGGACTGAGCAGGTGGCGCCCGCCGCAGCGAGCCCTTCCTCCCACGCCTCGGCCGGGCGTGTCCGAACGGCGGCGGCGATCAGTTCCGCCAGTCTGGCCTGGCGCTTGCGCGACAGGTTGCTCGCCTCGCTCAGATTGTCACGTCGATCCCCGGCGAAGTAGGGATCCTCGAAGACGAAACCCTCGGAAAGCGCAGCATCAAGCACACCCAGGGCGGCGAGCGTGACGCGGGCGAGCTTCGCATTGTCCATCGCGAAGAGGTAGAGTTGTCGCCCGTCGGCGCACACATAGCTGGTCATCAGTGCGGGGTAGGACTTGCGGGCGAGGGTAAGCAGTCGTGCCTGCGCCTGAGCCCCGCCCACGCGCGCCCAGCGCCTCAGGAGCGGCAGACCGATCCAGCGCAGCGCGGCGGGCAGCCGCGGCGCGGCGTAGCGCTCTGGCTGGCGGTCGACGCGGAGGTGCAGACTCGACATGGCCGAGATCGCGGCGTTGACAAGGGGGACCTCGATGGCTGTCCCTCCGCCGCCCTCCGACCTGCGCTGAAGGGCCAGAACCGCCGCCGTCGCCGCATGCACCCCTGCATATACCGAGGCCAGGGGAAGCGGAGTGTAGACAGGATCGAGCCCGAAAATCTCCCTTGCAGCGTGAATGTTGGTGAACTGTGCGGTCGCCGCCGCGATGACGCCCTCGTAGGCCTGCGCGCCTCCGAGAAGATCGTCTCCCGCCGCCGCGCTAGGGAGCGAAACATGCACCGCCTGCGGGTTGACCGCATGGACATCCTGCGCCCTCACCCGCAGCCTTGCGCGCGTTTCGGGCGAGAAGTTCTCGATGACGACGTCGGCGCCGCGGAACAGCTCTACGATGCGGCCCCGATCCGCGGCTTCCGAGAGGCTGGCTTCAACCCTCATCTTGCCGCGGTTGAGGACCGCATTCACCGGGTGATCAAACAACGGTCCGGACGGAGGGTCGACCTTGATGACCTCAGCGCCCTGGTCGGCCAGCAGCATGCCCGCAAGGGGACCGGCAAGGTAGCACCCCAGATCGAGGACCCGGACGCCGGAAAGAGGCTGATGGCGAGCGGTCAACGTCGGCGCTCCGGGAAGCGGGGCGCCCAGGTCTCGAATTCCGTGCGCGCCCCATTCGCCACGTAGGAGATCGCGTGATACCAGCCGGCCAGGACGAACAGCTCGATCAGGAGCGCCTCGTCGAAGTGGGCGGCAAGCGCTTCAAAGGTCTCGTCCGAAAGCCCTCCGGTGTCGTGCAGCTCGTCCACCATGGTCAGAACCGCCCTATCTCGGGCGTCCCAGCAGGGGTCCGATGGCGCCCCGTGCACGGTCGAATAGATCTGTTCGTCGGTGAGTTCGGCTTTGCGCGCATAGCTGGCGATATGGACGCCCCACTCATACTCGCAGCCGCACCGCGCGGTTACGCGATCGATTACGAGCTCGCGGGAGCGCAAGTCGAAACCAGCTCCGCTGTCACGCCCCCGCGAGAGCATGTAGCCGCCGAGCGGCCCCATCGCCGCTGAGAAGCGCAGGTTGCGCGCAAATGTGCGGAAGAGCTTCAGCGGCTCTACCGAACTGTCCTTGGGCATCATGCGGGTCAGCGCTTGAGCCTCGGCCTCGCCATAGGGAGCGACCAGATGCTTGATCCTCGGTTCACGGTCCATTTTTCAGGTTCCATTCCTGTTGCTTCGTTTTCCGTATCACTCTATTCAGTCCCCGTCGATACGAAAACAGGAGCAAAAGATGTCGAACGAAGGACAGGTGACTCAGGCGGTGGACGGGCATGTTCTGAGGATCGGGATCGATCGGCCTGAAAAGCGCAACAGCCTCACACCCGAAATGATGCGGGGCCTGGCGGACGCCTTTGACAGGCTGCAGAATGACCCTGATCTGCGGGCCGGCGTGCTCTACGGAGTGGGCGGCAATTTCACCTCGGGGCTGGACCTCCCGAAGTTCGTACCGGTCATGTCTGGCGCTGCGCCGGCTCCGGTCTATGAGGGAATCGATCCGCTCCAGCTCAAGAACAGGCTGACCAAGCCGCTGATTGGCGCAGCGTCCGGCTTTGTCTTCACCGTCGGCATCGAGCTGTTGCTGGGGTGTGATGTCGTCGTGGCCGCCGACGACGCCGTTTTCGGTCAGTTGGAGCCGTCCCGGGGCATCATGCCGTCCGGGGGAGCCACGGTGCGCTGGGTGCAGCAGGTGGGTTGGGGCAACGCCATGAGGTATCTGCTCACGGCCGAACGGTTCGGGTCGGCTGAGGCGCTCCGCATCGGACTTGTCCAGGAAGTAACGCCGAATGGGTCCGAGCTGTCGCGCGCAATGGCGATCGCCGCCTCCATCGCCCGGAACGCACCGCTGGCGGTGCAGGCGACGAAGGCGTCCGCCTTGCTCTATCTCTCCCAGGGCGAGCAGGCCGCGTTTTCTGCGCTGGGCAAGGCCCAGGCGGCGCTGGCGAAGTCCGAAGATGTGATGGAAGGGGTGGCCGCTATGACCCAACGCAGGGATCCCGAGTTCCGCGGTCGGTAGGCTCCGCCCTGTCCGTCCCCGACCGCGTCATCGTCGGCCCCGACGGCCTGACCTGCTTCCCCGCTCAGGGCTGATCTGAGGGCGTCTGGTCGGCGTCGGACGGACAGACTAGACTGATGTCCGGGCCCGCTTGGCGGAATCGGTAGACGCAACGGACTTAAAATCCGTCGCCCCTGGCGTGCCGGTTCGAGTCCGGCAGCGGGCACCAGTGCAAGAGACGGGTCTTTGTCGTCATCTGCAGGCTTTCTGGTGGTGAGACCTTAACCTCGCGGGGGTAATGGGAGGCGTCCTTCTTCCGGCCCGGGCCGGACGAGGGGGCTGATGGGAGCACGACGGCATGGGATTGGCCTGTGCAGAGGGCGGGTTGGCCGAGGTGGGGGGAAGGTCCGTCTGATGGCGCAAACCTCACGAATAGACGACGCCAACGTCGTCAGGCTTCTCGGTCTTGTCTTCGCCGGCTCGGACCTGGTCTTCGAGATCGACTCCAAGGGGATGATCCGGTTCGCTCTCGGCGCCGCCGAGCACCTCACCGGTCGTTCGGAAGCGGATCTGGTGGGCCTGGAGTGGGCGCGTCTTTTCGCCCCGTCGGAAGACGCCCTGCTCAACAGCCTCCTGAGAGATCTCGCGTCAGGCGAAAGGCGCGGCCCCATCCGGGTCGAGCTGGCGCCCGACGAAACGTCGGGGGAACATCCTCCGGGGCCGACCGGCGCCAGTCTCTCTGTCTTCCGACTTCCCCAGCTCGGGTCGCGGATGTCCTGCGCGCTCAACCTGGGCGCGCCGGTGGGCGGCGTCGCCTTTACCCGCAACGCCGACGGCCTGACGCCCCTGGACTCCTTCACCCAGTCTGCGGAGTTCATGCTTCAGGAGGCCGGCAAGGCGGGGCTGACGCTGAGCCTCGATCTCGTCGAGGTTCAGGGCCTGAGGCAGCGTCTGTCGCGTCTTGCGCCGCAGGCTGCGGAGGAGGCGCGACGGTCGCTCGAGGCGGCGCTTCGCGCAGACTCCTTCGGGGGCGTTGGCGGCGCCGAGATTGGCGTCGACCGGTTCGCCGTCATGCGCGCCTCCGAGACCTCGACGGAACGGCTCCTGAAGAGCATCGATGCGGCGACCGGCGGCGAAGCACGCCCGAGCCTGGCGCGTCTGTCCCTCGAAGACGCCGCCTCCGCACGGAACGTCCGCACCATGCGGGTCGCGCTGGACCGGTTCATTGAAGCGGGCGGCGAGGCGGCGGCGGAAGGCTTCCGGGATACCGTCGCCAGGACGCTGAAGGACTCCGACCGCTTCCGGGACATCATCGCCCGGGGCGCCTTCAACCTCGCCTATCAGCCGGTGGTCTCCCTCGAGACCGGAGAGTTGCACCACTTCGAGGCCTTGGCCCGCTTCTCCAGAGACACCAGTCCGGCGGACACCATTCAGCTCGCGGAAGATCTGGATCTGATCCAGGCCTTCGACCTTTCAGTGGTTCGCAGCGTCGTCCAGGAATTGCAGACGCAGCCGAAGACGACCCGGATCGCGGCGAACCTCAGCGCCTACTCCCTGATGACGGATCAATTCCTGGATGAGGTCCTCACCCGGGTCGGCAATGCACTGGATCTGAGAAGCCGGTTGATTCTGGAGATCACCGAGACCCGCAGGATCAACGACCTGGAGCGCGCCAACGCCTTCATCGGACGGCTGCGGGCCGCCGGCCACGTGGTGTGCCTCGACGACTTCGGCGCGGGCGCGGCGTCGCTGGATTATCTCCGCCGCCTGGAAGTCGACTTCATCAAGATCGATGGTCGCTACATCCAGTCCATGACCGAGGGCTCGCGCGACGCGATCCTGGTCAAGCACCTGGTCGCGCTCTGCGGCGAACTTGGGGTCGCCACCATCGCCGAAATGGTGGAGAGTGACGATGTCGCGCGTCTGTCGCGCAAACTGGGCGTGCATCTTGGCCAGGGCTGGGCCTTTTCGCGCCCCCTCGACCAGCCCCAATGGCGGCCCTCCCTGGCTCCGGCCCGACCAGCGCGCGTTCGACCGGGCGCCCGGGAAGTCTGGGGTTGAGCGGAGGCGGTCGCCTGGAGGACGGATTTGGATCCTGCCCAGATTTGGGGGCCAAGATTGTCGCATCGAAGCCTCATCTCACACCATCGATCTAGCGCCTGAAAGACGTCATGCCCGCCTCGCTTCTCTGGTTCCGGCGTGACCTGCGTCTGATCGACAACCCCGCCCTGATGGCCGCCCTTTCGGACGGCCCCGTCATCCCGGTCTACATTCTCGATGAGGATCCGCAGGTCCGCCCTCTTGGCGGCGCCTCCCGCTGGTGGCTGAACAAGTCCCTCGACGCGCTCTCGGCTGACCTGGAAGGGCGGGGATCCCGACTGATCCTGCGCCGGGGCGACCCTGGCGAGGTGCTGTCGGAACTGGCGGCCGCGACGGGCGCCGCAAGCCTGCATTGGAACGACCTCTTTGATCCCGGTCTGCGCGAGCGGGATGATGGTCTGGAGCGCCGCCTGAAGAGCACAGGAGTCACCGTCGGTCGGTGGAACGGCGTCCATCTTGTCAGGCCCGACACCGTCCGGACCCGGACCGGCGGCGCCTTCAGTGTCTTCACGCCCTTCTGGCGGAGCGCGCGCCCGGGCATCGCAGACCCCGGACGGACTCCGGCGCCGGAAACGATGCCCCCAGCGGTCCTGTGGCCCGCCTCAGAAGCCCTCGCCGACTGGAACCTGCACCCGGCGAGCCCCGACTGGTCCGCTGGATTTTCGGACTGGCGCCCCGGTGAGGCCGGCGCGCGGGAGCGGTTGGCCGGCTTTCTTTCAGACGGTCTGTCAGGCTACAGCCGGGCGCGGGACTTCCCGGCGCAGACCGGCGTCTCCCGGTTGTCGCCCCACCTCCACTTCGGCGAGATCAGCCCCTTCGCCGCCTGGCGCGGCGCCCTCAACGCGGTGGAACGCGGCGCGGCGCCGGAGGGCGACGCCGAGAAATTCCTGGCCGAGCTGGGCTGGCGCGAGTTCAACGCCGCGATCAGCAACCGCGGGGCCGACCTCGCCCGCACCAGCTTTGATCGCCGCTTCGAGGCCGTGGCCTGGCGTCGCGACCCCGAGGGGCTGGCGGCCTGGCGCCGCGGCCGGACGGGCTATCCCATCGTCGACGCCGGCATGCGCGAGCTCTGGACGACGGGCTGGATGCACAACCGGGTGCGCATGATCTGCGCCTCCTTCCTGGCCAAGCACCTCTTCATCGACTGGCGCGAGGGCGAGGCCTGGTTCTGGGACACCCTGGTGGACGCAGACCACGCCTCGAACGCCGGCAACTGGCAATGGGTGGCCGGCAGCGGGGCCGACGCCGCCCCCTATTTCCGCATCTTCAGCCCCATGGCCCAGGGCGCAAAGTTCGACCCCGACGGCCGCTACGTCCGCAAGTGGGTCCCCGAGCTCGCCCGCCTGCCGGACAAGTGGCTGCACGCCCCCTGGACGGCGGCGCCCCTGGTGCTGGACCAGGCCGGCGTCCGGCTGGGCCGCGACTATCCCGCCCCCGTCGTCGACCACGACTTCGCCCGGGCCCGGGCCCTGGAGGCTTACGCGGTCGTGAAGGGCCGCTAGACTGCGCGCCGAAACAAGGAGGATTCCCCATGCTCGGATACGTCACCCTCGGCGCCAGCGACTTCGAACGCGCCAAGGCCTTCTATCGCGCCGCCCTCGCGCCCCTGGGCGCCAAGCCCGCCATGTCGGGCGATCGGATGGAGCTCTACACCAACGGCACGGGCGCCATGCTCGGCGTCTGCAGTCCCTACGACAAGGGCGCGGCGACCCCGGGCAACGGCGTCATGCCCGCCATCTCCGCCCCCAGCCGCGAGGTGGTGGACCAGGTCCACGCCGCGGCCCTCGCCAATGGCGGGACCTGCGAAGGCCCCCCCGGCGAGCGCATGCCCACCTTCTACGGCGCCTATTTCCGCGACACCGAAGGCAACAAGGTCTGCGTCTACAAGATGGGCTAGGCCGGAGGGCGGCGGGCGCTCAGGTCTCCAGGCGCCCCGCCGCCTCCCACTCCAGGAAGTCCGGCGCGTTCAGCAGCCGCTCCATATAGGCCTCGAGGCGCGGTGAGCCGGCGGCCACGGCGTAGGTGCGGAACCGCGTCGCCACCGGCGCGAAGAAGGCGTCCGCATTCGACCATTCGCCCAGCAGGAACGGCCCGCCGCGCCGCTCCAGCAGATCGGTCCAGAGGGTGCGGACCCTCGCAATGTCGGACAGCGCATCGTCCGAAAGCGAAACCGCTTCCACCGGCCGCGCCAGATCCATCGGGCATTCCAGCCTCAGGGCGCGGAAGCCGGCGTGCATCTCGCTGGCCGCCGCCCGGCCCAGGGCCCGCAGGTTCGCATCCTCGGGCCAAAGCCGAGCCTCCGGAAAGGCCTCGTGCAGGTACTCGCAGATCGCCAGGGATTCCGGGATGACGATCCCGCCGGCCTTCAGGGCGGGCACGCGCCCTGAGGGCGAATGCGGCAGGATCTGCGCCCGGGTCGCGCCATCGGCCTGGTAGAGCGGGATCAACCGCTCCACGAAGGGCGCGCCTGTGCGCTTCAGGGCCAGCCAGGGCCGCAGGGACCAGCTTGACCACCGCTTGGATCCGATCACCAGTTCCAACATCCGTCCCTCCCGATCCCGGGAAGCGCTCCGCCCGGCTTCACGGCGTTGGTACTTGCCCGCCGCGGCCAGCGCCGTCTAGACCGGTATCAACACATACAATCGCCCCGGGAGGAACAGGGTGTCCATCGTTTCCACCTCGCCAGAGGATGTCGTCGAGTCTGAGGGCACGCCCCTCGTTCCCCTGGTTTCAGACGGTTTCCGGCGCTATGCGCTCGTGCTCCTGCTGGCCGTCTACACCGTCAATCTCCTGGATCGCCAGATCGTCTCCATCCTCGCAGAGCCGATCAAGCGCGACCTCAAGCTGTCGGACACCCAGCTCGGCCTGCTCACCGGCCTGGCCTTCGCCATCTTCTACACCTTCCTCGGCCCGCCCATCGCCCGGCTGGCCGAACGCAAGAACCGGGTGACCATCATCGGGGTCTCCCTGGCCCTCTGGAGCGGCTTCACCGTCGTCTGCGGCCTCGCCACCAACTACCTCCAGCTTCTCGTCGCGCGGATCGGCGTCGGCGTCGGCGAGGCCGGCTGCACCCCGACCGCCCACTCCCTGATCTCGGACTATGTCCCGAAGTCCCAGCGCGCCTCGCCCTTGCCTTCTTCTCCATCGGCACGCCCCTCGGATCCCTTCTCGGGTCCTCGCTGGGCGGGGTGATGTCGGACACCTTCGGCTGGCGGACCGCCTTCCTCCTGGCGGGCGCGCCGGGCCTGATCCTGACGGTGATCGTGTTCATGACGCTCCGGGAGCCCCGCAAGCAGCTCTCCGAGGCGGTGCGCGCCCGCATCGCCGAGACCCAGAAGACCGAGGGCAGCTTCGGCGCCACCCTGACCTACCTGGCGCGCAAGAAGACCTTCTGGATGGTGGCCTTCGGCGCCGCCACCCTGGCCTTCATCGGCTACGGGAACGGGGCCTTCGTCTATTCCTTCTACCTGCGCAACCACCCCCAGGAAGTCGCCGAGCTCGCCGGTCATTTCGGCCTGAAGTCCGTGGGCTTCCTCGGCCTGGTCCTCGGCATGCTGGGCGGGATCATGGGGGTGATCTCCAGCTGGCTGGGCGGGGTTCTGGCGGACCGCGCCGGCGCGCGCGACATCCGGGCCTACATGACCGTGCCGGCGGTCGCCGCTCTGGTCTCGCCGGTCTTCGCCATTGTCGGCTACCTCCAGCCCACGGCGATCGGCGCCATGATCGTCATGCTGCTGCCCGGACTTCTCGGCTCGCTCTGGTTCGGGCCGGTCTACGCCTCGGGGCAAAGCCTCGTCCCGCCGCACATGCGGGCGACGGCGGCCTCGATCCTGCTGTTCATCATCAACCCGGTGGGTCTTGGCGCAGGTCCGCTGATCGTCGGCATGCTCTCGGACTTCTTCGCCTCGGGCATGGGCCTTGGCGAAGCCGAGGGCGTCCGCTGGGCGATCATCTGCACCTCCTGCTGCACCCTCATCGCTGCGGGCCTCTTCTGGACGGCCCGCCGGACCATCCGGGAAGACCTTGTGAGCTGAGCCCCGGTTTCAATTGAAAGTTAACGTCGTGGGGACATCCTGATCCTGCGGAGATGGGGAATCACTTCGCAGGAGACCCGCCATGTCGACCCGAAAGTCCGGTTTCACACGTTACAGCTCCGACCATTTCGAGCCGCAGGAGGACATGGACCTCGCCGCCCAGCGTCGTCTGCGGGGTCAGCTGGAGCATATTGACTATACGGTCTTCGCCTCCAACCGGGAGGTCATCCACACCACCCTGGGCGGCGCGGACGCCGAGAAGTTCCAGCGTCTTGCCGTGGCCGCCGCCCTGGCCCGCGCCCAGTGGGTCAAGGAGGCCCTGGCCATGGCCGAGAACCAGACAGGTTTCGAGACCCGACAGGTCATGCGCCTCGCCGAACTCCGCACCCGCTATGAAGAGCTGTCCAGCGCCTACGAGGCCCTCCGTCGGATGGTCGAGCGGGGTTACGTCACTTACGTGTCGGCGCCGCCACCAGGAGGCTGAGGCCCAGGCGGTTGTGAAGCCGCATCCATCCGGTCCAAACTCCAGGTCAGCCCAGCCCATGACCGGAGTGTCGCCATGACGCATCTTCCCGCCCTCAGCCGCTCGCTCAAAGGGGCCATCGCCCATGTCACCGGCGCCGGGTCCGGCATGGGGCGGGCCACCGCCGAGATCTTCGGGGCCGAGGGGGCGCATGTCGCCGTCACCGACTTCAACGGCGAGCCCGCCGAGGCGACAGCGGACGCCATCCGGCGGGCCAGCGGCTCGGCCCAGGCCTGGGCCCTCGACGTGTCCGACGCCGGCCAGGTCCGCGCCGTCACCGAGGCCATCGCCGCCCGCTTCGGCGGCCTGGACATCCTGGTCAACAACGCCGGCGTCTCGGCCTTCAGCCCCATCGACTCCCCGGACTACGACGCCGCCTGGGCCAAGTCCCTGGCCGTCCTCCTGACCGCGCACCAGCTGACCATCCGCGCCGCCCTGCCCTGGCTGCGAAGGTCAAAGGCCCCCCGCATCGTCAACATCGCCTCCACCGAGGCCCTCGGCGCCACCAGCCGCGACAGCCCCTACGCCGCCGCCAAGGCCGGCGTCACCGGCCTGACCCGGGCCCTGGCGGTGGAGCTGGGCCGCGAGGGGATCACCGTCAACTGCATCTGCCCGGGCCCCATCCTGACCGGCATGACGGCGGGCATCCCCGAGGCCGACAAGGCCACCTACGCCAGGCGGCGCACGGCCCTGGGCCGCTATGGCGATCCCGCCGAGGTCGGCCACATGACCGTCAGCCTCTGCTTGCCCGCCGCCAGCTACATCACCGGCGTCACCATCCCGGTCGACGGCGGCCTGATGGCCCGCAACGCCTGAGCCCGGCTCAACGCCCCAATTCCTCCACCTCTTGAGGGGGAGGTGGACCGCGAAGCGGGCCGGAGGGGGTATTGCGGCGGCGCCGT